>CAYVDR010000086.1:0-6601 GCA_964450625.1 uncultured Senegalimassilia sp. | reverse complement strand
ACGTGTTAAACATTGTTGACACGCAGCTTATAGACCAAGCATCTAACAGAAGCAAGTACAAAGGCGCACTTCAAAGTGCAATTATTGAAAGCCGCGATAAGCTGCTTAGCATTGTTGGGCTGTAACGGTAAAAGAAATTGTGGGGTGCAATTTTGTATTTCTATTCTGTTTCACTTTCTTTTGTATTTCATGTATAGTTCACACGTCGCGTTTTTGTTAAACAAGTCATAACGCAAGGAGTTTCTATGGCAAAACGAACAAAAATTGTATGCACACTAGGCCCTGCTGTTGACAGCGAGTCAACGCTAAAGGGGCTAATCCAAGCTGGCATGGATGTTGCGCGCTTTAACTTTTCCCACGGCACGCACACAGAACACGCTGCGCGCTTGGAACGTTTGCGCAAGGTGTGCTGCGAAGTTGATTCGCCGTGCGCAACCCTGCTAGACACAAAAGGCCCTGAAATTCGCACGGGGTTGCTTGAGAGCCATGAACCTGTGCGCTTAATGGCAGGAAGTGCCATTGTGCTTTGCGAAGAAGAAGTTGAAGGCAGTGCGTCCAAAGTATCGCAAACGTGCAAGGGGCTTTGCGAAGTTGTTCAGCCTGGCACAATCATTTTGCTAGATGATGGCTTAATCGAGCTTGCAGTTGATTATTGCGAGGGCACAAGCATTCACTGTACAGTGCAAAACACAGGGCTTTTAGGCGAACAAAAGTCAATAAACTTGCCCGGCGTTAGTGTGCCACTTCCCACAATGACCGCACAAGACAAAGATGATTTACGCTTCGGCATTGCGCAAAACGTTGATTTTATAGCAGCGTCTTTTATTCGCAGTGCTGAAGGCGTAAAAGAAATTAGGCAGTTCATTGCTGAAAACGGCGGGGGGGACATTGAATTCATTTCAAAAATTGAGTGCGCTCAAGCTGTTGAAAACATCGATGAAATTATTGAAGCGTCCGATGGCATTATGATAGCCCGCGGCGATTTAGGCGTGGAAGTGCCAGCGCATAAAGTGCCCCACATTCAAAAGCAAATTATACGCAAGTGCAATGCAGCGTCGAAGCCTGTTATTACTGCAACGCAAATGCTTGATTCCATGACACGCAACCCACGCCCTACGCGTGCGGAAGTGGGTGATGTTGCAAATGCAATTTACGACGGCACCGATGCCATAATGCTTTCAGGTGAGACTGCTTGTGGGCACTACCCAGTTCCCACCGTGCAAATGGCAGCGCGCATTGCAAGCGAAAGCGAGCCTTATTTATTCGACGAATTTATGCTGCACGAGGGCACAAACAGCGGCAATGTGGCATTGGCAGTTGGCACGTCCGCTGTGCAAACTGCAAAATGTGTTGGCGCTACTTGCATTGTTGCTCCAACAATGACAGGGCGCACATCGCGCCTTGTGTCGCATTTGCGCCCAGGTGTGCCAATTTACGCTGTAACCCCAAACGAAAAAGTTATGCGTCAACAGCAAATTAACTGGGGGGTTACCCCTATGCTTGGCGATGTTCAAGGCGACATGTTGCGCGTTGTAAACAATGCTCGCGAAGCAGTTGTTAAGCACAACGTTGTTAAGGCGGGCGACACAACAGTTATAACGGCAGGCGACCCTGCAACCAGCCCGCAAATTCTTCCAACAAAAACAGGCGAGCCGCCAACAATTGCAGGCACAAACGTAATGTATGTTGTACAAATTCACGAAGAAGATGTAGCTCGCGCAAAAGGTGGTGTCCAAAATGTCTAACAAACGCTATTACTTGGCCATTGATATTGGCGCATCGTCTGGCAGGCATGTTTTAGGCAGCGTGGTGGATGGCAAAATTGAACTTGAAGAAATTCACCGCTTTGACAATGTGCAAATTAGAAAGCGCGGTCACGATTGCTGGGATGTTGACATGCTTATGGAAAACATCTTGGTGGGGCTTGAAAAGTGCAAGGAAGCTGGCAAGGTTCCCGAAACCGTTGGAATCGATACATGGGGCGTCGACTTTGTGTTAATTGATAAAGACGGCAATTTAGTTGGCGATGCTGTTGCATACCGCGACAGCCGCACACAAGCGCATTTGCAAGACGTTGACACAAAAATTGGGCTTGCAAATTTGTACAGAACGTGCGGCATTCAACGCCAACCGTTTAACACAATTTACCAGTTTGCAGCGCTAAATGCCGAACACCCCGAAGAGCTTGAAGCTGCAAGCCGTTTTCTAATGATTCCTGAATACTTCAACTTCAAACTTTGCGGCAAAGCAGTTAACGAGTACACAAACGCAACAACAACCTGCATGCTAAACGCTCGCACTTGCGATTGGGATGCTGGTGTGCTAGAAGCTGTTGGTGCACCTGCGCGCCTGTTTGAAAAGCCGCAAATGCCTGGCATTGTTCTGGGTGCTTTTACGCCTGAAGTTGAAGAGCGCGTGGGCTTTAGCGCAAACGTTATTTTGCCCGCCACGCACGACACAGGCTCGGCATTTTTGGCAGTTCCAGCGCGCGACGCAAGTGCGGTGTATTTGTCAAGCGGCACGTGGAGTTTGCTCGGCGTTGAACACGAAGGCCCAATTACATCAGATGCTAGCCGCTTTCAAAACTTCACAAACGAGGGCGGTTTTCAAAAGCGCTACCGTTTCTTGAAAAACATTATGGGTTTGTGGATGATACAGTCTATCCGCCGCGAGCTTAATGGCAAATCATATGTCGAAGGCAAAAGTGCTGCTAATTTAAGCAATTCAGAAGCGCAAAATGAAGGCGAGCAAGCGTATGGCTTGCACACACTAAGCGATGCAAACCAAGGCAGCGGCAAGCAATGGGGCTTTGGCGATTTAATTGAAGCTGCCAGAAAAGCTGGCAGCGCAACTAACGAACCAGCAGCAAAAGTTAACGTAAACGACGACAGGTTCTTGGCACCGGAATCCATGATTGCAGAAATCCAGCGTACGTGCGAAGAAACTGGGCAAGCCATTCCAAAAACGGTTGGCGCAATTATGCGTTGCGTGTACGAAAGCTTGGCGAGTTGCTACGTCGATTCCATTGCGGAACTCAAATCACTTACTGGGCGCAAATATACGTCCATTAACATTGTTGGCGGCGGTTGTCAAGATGCCTACCTTAACCAGCTAACTGCAAATGCTTGCAAATTGCCAGTATATGCAGGCCCTATTGAGGGCACAAGCCTAGGCAACCTGTGCGTGCAAATGCTTACAGCTGGTGAATTTACGGGCTTGAGCGAAGCGCGCGATGCCATTCGCAATTCGTTTGATGTGAGCATTTTTGAACCTGAAGTTTAAAAAAGGCTACAATTCGCGCGTGTGCTAAACTATTGTTCGCACGCGCGAATAAACTTGCATGTGCTTTGTAAAAATGCAGGGACTAAAACTTGCAAACTTTTATTTTAATGGCGCATGCGTTTAATAAAAGCGACAGCAATTTAGAAAGGTTGATTGAGCATGAGTTTTATAGATGGTGCTAAAGGCGTTATAAGCCAGGGTGCAACTGTTGCGCAAGATGCGCTTGGCAAAGGCGTTGGGGCTGCTAAAGGTGCAGTTTCTGGCGTTGCAGTTGAGCAACAACAGTTTATGAAAGCCTTCGTTCGCGCCTGCAATGACGGCTGGCTGCAAGGCTGGCACGAGCGCAACGGCGGCAACTTAACTTACCGTTTAACAACTGCTGAAGTTAATGCGTGCAAACCCTTTTTCTACGATAACTCGTCAAGCTGGGTTTCAATGGGCGTTACAGCAGAAAACTTGGCAGGGGCTTATTTCGCAACAACAGGTTCTGGGCGCTACATGCGCAACGTTAAGTTAAACCCTGCGCACAACGTTGGCATTGTGGAAATTAACAGCACAGGCGATGCTTGGCGCATTGTTTGGGGCTTAAAGGACGGCGGTGTTCCAACGTCGGAATTCCCAACACATTTTATGAACCATGCCGTGCGCATGAAGCAAACAAACAATGAACAACGTGTAATTTATCACGCACACCCGCAAAGCGTCATTGCACTAACGTTTGTTATGCCTCTTGATGCGCGTGAAATTACGCGCGCTCTTTGGAAGGCTATGACAGAATGCATTGTTGTGTTCCCGCAGGGTGTTGGCGTTGTTCCTTGGATGGTGCCAGGGGGCGCTGAAATTGCAAAGGCAACTTCAAAACTTATGGAAACATACACGGCAGCAATTTGGGCACAACATGGGCTTTTCTGCTCGGGTGCAACCTTCGATGAAACGTTTGGCCTTATGCACACAATTGAAAAAGCTGCTGCAATTTATTGCCAAGCGCGCGCTGTAAATGGTGGCTCTGCTGAATTCATAAACACAATTACAGACGAAGGCCTTCGTCAAATTGCAAAGGACTTCAACTTAACAATAAACGAAAGTTTTCTAGATTAGGTTTTTGCGCCAGCTTACATTTAGGCTGGCTTTATTTTTGTTCTTTACTGCATTTGGACGTGCAAAGTGGCACGTGGTGCGGTTTGAAAGTATTGTCAAGAAGAAAGGTTTTATCATGGCAATGTCTCAGGAGCGTAAAGGCACAATTGCCGTTTCGCTAACAAACTTCCTGGATTCGGGGTGCATTGTTGCTTCCTCGCTAGCGCTTACTGCTTGGGCAGCAGCGTTTGGCTTCGATTCAACGTGGACTTCAATTCTAGGCGCAATTGGTGCTAACGCATTTGGCGCGGCACTTGGTGCATTAATCGGTGGGTTTCTAACCGACAAATTCGGCAGAACAATAATTTACAAGTATAACTTGCTTGTGTATGCACTTGGTGTTGGCATTGCGATGTGTGCTGTTAACCTGCCTATGGTTGTTGCGGGTGTTGTAATTTCAGGGCTTTCCGTTGGTGCTGGTGTGCCTGCTTCGTGGTCATACATTTCAGAAACCTCCACATCAACAAAGCGTGCAGCTAACATTGGCATCTCTCAGTTTGCTTGGTCAATGGGTCCTGCAATCATCTTTCTAATTTCACTTGGGCTTTCATTTGTGTTACCAGGTTTTGCAGCCGACGGCAAAACGCTGCTTGCAGCTGGCACATATGGGCCATTTGACGGGCTGCTTGCAACTCGCTTGCTGTTCTTGGTGCTGTTTGTTGTAGCACTTGTTGCATGGAACTTGCAACGTCAACTGCAAGAATCTGCCGACTGGAAAGAAAAGAATTTGGCAGCAGAAGCAAGCGCAAACAAGCAATCTTTTGGTGCTATGATGGCAAATGCTCTTGCCAACCCAATCAATGTTAAAACAATCATTTTCTTAGTTGCAGTTTATTTAACTTGGAACTTGGCTGCTGGCACAAATGGTCAGTTCATGCCTTACCTTTATGCTGCTGCTGGCAACATAGACTCAACTGGTCAAAGTTTGCTTGGCATTGTTCAGTGGATTTTGGTTGCTGTTTGCTCGCTAGCAATTTTCTCAAAGCTTGGCGACACAATTTCTCACCGTGTGCTATTCGGCGTTTCCGCTGGTCTTGCCCTAATTTCATGGGTATGCATCGCAATTTTTGGATTGGCACTAAACAATGGCACATCTGACAGCATGGGCTGGTGCTTGTGGGCATACGTTATTATTTGGGGTGTGTCTGCTGGCTTTTCAGCACAATGCTTTTATGCTTTGTGGGGCACAGAGCTGTTCCCAACGCAGTACCGCGGTGGTGCACAAGGCATTATGTTCTTCTTGGTTCGCGCAGCACTTGGCATTTGGTCGCTAGTTGGCGTTGGTGCCATCATGGGCGACATTTCAACCGACCCATCAGGCTTCTTCCCTGCAGCAGTTATCATGTGCGCAGTGCTTGCAATCTCTTTAATTGTTGGCGTTGTTTGGTGTCCAAAAACGCAAGGCAAAACCCTAGATGAAATCACAAAAGAACGCTACGGCACACTTGATGTGTCTGAAAAATAATAAAGGTATTAAATGAACACTGAAAAAATTGAAGCTGGCGTAAAGCTAATTTTAGAAGGCATTGGCGATGACCCAAACCGTGAGGGGCTAAAAGAAACCCCTGCGCGTGTTGCCAGAATGTACGAAGAGGTGTTTGCAGGAATGACGCAAAACCCCGCTGTGCATTTTGAGAAAACGTTTGATGAAAATTGCCATGAAATGGTGCTTGTTCGCGACATTGAGTTTTATTCAATGTGCGAACATCACCTGGTGCCTTTTTTTGGCAAAGCCCACATTGCATACATCCCTTCCGATAAAGGGCGTGTTTGTGGGCTTTCCAAACTTGCGCGCCTAGTTGATGTTTTTTCACGCCGCCCACAAGTGCAGGAGCGCCTTACTAGCCAGGTTGCTAATGCACTTGTTGGGCAGCTAAACCCTAATGGTGTTGTTGTTGTTATGGAAGCTGAACACATGTGCATGAGCATGCGCGGTGTTAAAAAACCTGGCAGCCGCACTGTTACAAGCGCTGTGCGCGGTGTGTTTGCGGGCAGTTCAGCTGCTGCGCGCGCTAGCCGCAACGAGGCAATGGCGTTGATATTAAGGGAAGGGTAAAAAATTAACAGCGAATTGTTTTTGTGTGGAGCTGTTTAAGATTAAAAAATGGCTCCCCGGGTAGGACTCGAACCTACAACCCTTCGGTTAACAGCCGAATGCTCTGCCATTGAGCTACCGAGGAAT
>CAYVDR010000085.1:0-6627 GCA_964450625.1 uncultured Senegalimassilia sp. | reverse complement strand
GTCTGCTTTAATACTACTCGATTGTTATTCTCGTTCAGGGGTTTTAGAACGATAACAAATCTCCTTTCTGAAAGAAAGTGGGTTTTTACCCACTTTCTTTTTTGTATAGGCAACTTTCGTTAACATAAAGGTGGTTTTAAGCGTGCTAAGCAAAAAAGAACAAGAGCTTTTGTGCGCTCTTGAACCAACGGCAAAAGTCAACAACATTGAAATTGTTACCGTGCAAATTGTTGGTGCAAAAAAAGCCCCAACAATTCGTGTGTACATTGATTCTAGCGAAGGCGTTAGTTTCGACTGCCTTTCAAGCGCACAAGTTTGGGTAAACAAAATTATTGAGGCGCTTGACCCATTCCCAGGCGCGTACACTCTTGAAGTTTCCTCCCCTGGCATTGACCGCCCGCTTCGCACAAGCGCGCACTTCAAGGCACAAATTGGCAACAAGTGTGTTGTAAATTTGGCTCAACCACAAAATGGCAGGCGCAAATTTCAAGGGGAAATTGTTTCTGCTGATAATACGCAAGTTATACTAAACGTTGAGGGCAAAAATTTTGAGCTTAAATATTCGCAAATGGCAAATGCACACCTAAAAGGTGAAATTGAATTTCGCTAGAAATAAGTTTTAAGAGAGGTTTTATTGTGGCTACATCAGAATTAATTGACGCGCTTCAAGCACTTGCACATGAACGCAAAATTGATGAATTTTACTTAATCGAGCGCTTAGAAGCAGCGCTAGCCAAAAGCTACCAGCACATTTTGGACCTTGAATGGGAAGCGCGCGTAACAATTGACAGGCGCAGCGGCAAAATTTATGTTTACGAACTTGTGCCAGAAGGCGAAAAAAATGAAGAAACTGGCGAGTATGAAGAATTCACAGAACGCGATGTAACGCCACCTAACGTAAGCCGCTTTGCTGCTCAAACTGCGAAAAGCGTTATATCTTCCATTGTGCGCGAGGCGTCTAGGCAATCAATCTATGAAGAATTTGCAAGCCGCATTGGCGAACTTGTAACAGGCACTGTGCTTCAAGGTACGAAAGATTTCACCATCATTAAAATTCGTGACGGTGTTGAGGCAGAGCTTCCTCACTACGACCAAGAACGCTACCCCGATGAGCTTAACGAAAAGCCACATAATGAGCACTACCGCCACAACCAGCGCATTAAAGTGCTAATAATAGATGTGCGTGAACCGCAAAATGCAGCACAGCGTGTGCGCGGCGAGCAAACACGCCCTTCCATTGTTGTATCGCGCACTCACCCAGAGCTTATTCGCCGCTTGTTTGAAATTGAAGTGCCAGAAATTTATGAAGGGCTGGTTGAAGTAAAGTCCATTGCTCGCGAGCCTGGTGCGCGCTCAAAAATTGCTGTTTCTTCGCGCGAACCACGCCTCGACCCAGTTGGGGCATGTGTTGGGCCTCATGGCAGCCGTGTGCGCATGGTTGTTGAAGAGCTTCGCAATGAACGCATTGACGTTGTGCAATGGGACAGCGACCCTGCAATTTACATTGCAAACGCTCTGTCCCCTGCTAAAGTTGACAGTGTAATGGTGGATGATGAATCGCACCATGCAACCGCAGTTGTGCCTGACGACCAACTGTCACTTGCCATTGGCAAAGTTGGTCAAAATGCTCGCCTTGCTGCAAGGCTTACAGGCTGGCACATTGACATTAAATCGAAAAGCTTCTCAAGCACCAGCGAAGATGACAGCGAGCTTTTGGATGGGGCAAGCAAAAAACCTGCAAACGATGGTTTATGCGCCTACGTAAATGCCGATGGCATTAGGTGCCGCAACCACGCACGCCCGAACAGCAACTACTGCGGCATACATGAGGGCTTGGAATAAAGCATACAACTTTAAATCAGTTGACATAGGAAACTAATGAGCAAACGAAAGCGAACATCACATACCATGCGAACATGCATAGCATGCGGCAAGCAAGCTTGCAAGTGGCAGCTTTTGCGCGTTGTGCGCACAAACAACGGCAGTGCTGCATTTGATGCAAGCAACAAAGCAGCAGGTCGTGGTGCTTATGTTTGTTCACAGAAATGCTTTGAACATGCACATGAAAAGCATAAATTTGATCGCGCTTTGAGAACAAAAATAAGCGTTAACACATATAATACAATGGCAAGTGATATTGCAGCGCACATAAGCGTTGCACAAAACCATTAGAGGAGTGTAAATGGCTGGAATTAGAGTACATGAACTAGCTAAGGAATTTAATCTTACAAGCAAGGAGATGCTTGCGCGTTTACGTGAGATGAAAATTCCAGCTAAGAGCCATGCAAGTGTACTAAACGACGCCTATGTGCAAAAAGTTCGCAAGAACATGGCAGGCGATGCACCGGAAGAAAAGGAAGCAAAAGCCAAAAAGAGTGGTACAAAGAAGGCTGCTGCCAGCAAAAAGGCAAAGCCAGAAAAAACTGCTAAAGAAATAGCAGCTGAAGAGCACAGGCGCGCTGTTGAAGAGGAACGTGCAGCACGTGAGGCTGAACGTGAAAAACGTGCTAAGGAAGCTGAAAATGAGCAAGCTTCAGGCAATAAAGCTGCAAAAAAGCACTTGCCACATGTTGCAGATGTGTCACACGGCAACTACGAAAGCTTAGCCAACCAAATTCAAGCAGAAAAAGCACGCGTTGCACGTGAAGCAGCCGAGGCAAAAGCTCGCGCGCGTGCAGCTGCAATTCGCAAGGAAGTTGCTAAAAAACAAGCAGTTGAACAGGCGCTGCGCAATCGCGGGCAAAAGAAAGCACACCACACGCCTGAAGTTGCTGCACCTGAAGTTGCACACCCTAAACGCAAAGCACCTGTGCTTGGTGGGCGCAAAAACAAAGGGCTTTCTGGCTTGCTCACGCAAATTCAATCGGAAGAACAGCGCATTGCGAAAGAAACCCCAAAGCAAAAACGTGGCGGCAACAACGCAAATGCGCAGCCGCAAAAAACGCGCGGTAGCAAGCGAAGCAAACGCGGTGGGCGCAACAGGCAGCAATATGTTCCCGAGCTTGAAAACTTTAACGCACCAGACGACCACTACACACAAATGGCAGTTGCAGCCGAAGAGTTGCAACGCGACAAAGTGCTTGCTGAAGCACGTGCAGCTGTTGCTGCTGCTACATCGCATGAGGGCGAAGGCAGGCGCAAAAAACGTAAAGAAAAGCGTGAGGCGCAAGCACGCGAGCGCATGGAAGCAAAAGCCATTGAGCGCGGGCTTGACCCAACGCTTGTGCTAGACGATTCTGTTGTTGAAATCCCACAAGGCTCAACGGTTGGCAAATTTGCTGAGCTTTTGGGCGTGCAGTCTTCTGAGGTTATAAAGCGCCTGTTTATGCTTGGGCAAGTGCTTACTGTTACACAATCCATGCCAGAGGACTTAATAGACCTTATTGCCGATGATATGGGGCGTAAGGTGCGCGTTGTAAGCCCTGAAGAGGAATTTGCAGTTGTATACCACGACACCGAAGACGACTTAAAGCCTCGCCCACCTGTAGTTACTGTTATGGGTCACGTTGACCATGGCAAAACATCGCTTTTAGACGCCATTCGCGACACAGGTGTTGCAGAAGGCGAAGCGGGCGGCATTACACAGCACATTGGTGCTTCTGTTGTAAACATTAACGGCAGGCAAATAACGTTCATTGACACACCAGGCCACGAAGCGTTTACTGCAATGCGTGCGCGTGGTGCGCAAGTAACGGACGTTATTGTCTTGGTAGTTGCTGCAGATGACGGCGTTATGCCACAAACAATTGAGGCAATTAACCACGCGAAAGCAGCCGAGGTGCCAATTGTTGTTGCCGTTAACAAAATTGACAAACCTGGCGCAAACCCCGACCGCGTGCGCCAAGAGCTTACGGAATACGAAGTTATTCCTGAGGACTGGGGCGGGCAAAACATGTTTGTAAACGTGTCCGCCAAAAAGAACTTGCACATTGACGACTTGCTTGAAACCATTTTGCTACAAGCCGATGTTTTAGAGCTTAAAGCTAACCCAGATGCACTAGCTTCAGGCTTTGTAATTGAAGCTAACCTAGACAAAGGCCGCGGGCCTGTTGCAACTGTGCTTGTTAGCCGCGGTACATTGCACCCAGGCGATGCCTTAGTTGCTGGCACATCGTATGGTCACGTTCGTGCACTTGTTGACCCGCGTGGCAACCACGTTAAAAGTGCTGGTCCAGCCGACCCAGTTGAAATTTTGGGCCTTAACAGCGTGCCTGTTGCAGGCGATGAATTTAGGGTTTTTGCAGATGAACGCGATGCAAGAAAGCTTGCTGAAGAACGTTCGCTTCGCGCACGCCTAGCCGAGCGCGAAACAAAAACCAACATGAGCTTAGACGATTTGTTCAACCGCATTGAAGAGGGCAAGTTGACCGACCTCAACTTAATTGTTAAAGCCGACGTTCAAGGCTCCATTGAGGCTTTGCGCGATGCGTTTGACAAGATGGACCAATCAGAAGTGCGCATTAACATTGTGCACTCCGCGGTTGGTGGCATTACAGAAACTGACGTTACGCTAGCTGTTGCATCTAATGCAATTATCATTGGCTTTAACGTGCGCCCAACTGGCAAATCTAAAGCACAAGCTGAAAAGGAAAAAGTTGACATTAGGCTATATCGCGTCATTTACCAGGCAATTGAAGACATCAACGCTGCGCGTGTTGGTTTGCTATCCCCCGAAATGGTCGAGCAAGACACAGGCAGCGCTGAAGTGCGTGAAACGTTTAAAGTTCCAAAAGTTGGCACAGTTGCAGGCTGCTATGTAGTTGAAGGCGAAATCAACCGCGATGACAAAGTGCGCATTGTGCGCGATGGCACTGTTGTGTTTGAGGGTGTCCTTGAATCACTGCGTCGTTTCAAAGACGATGTTAAAACTGTTAAACAAGGCTACGAATGCGGCATAGGCATTAAAGGCTATCAAGACATTAAAATTGGCGATGTAATTGAAGGCTACGTTATTAATGCTGTTGAGCGTACTGAATAACTAAAAAATTCTTTAGTTATTTTAATTCGCTAACTTTGTCATCTATGAATTAAAAACTGTTAGGTGTTTAAAAATGAAACAGAATGCCCAGAGCAGAAGAGTAAACGAACAAGCACGCGAGGCAATTGCAAACATTTTGCTTTTTGACATTTCAGACCCTCGCTTAAATTTGGTTACAATTACAGGTTGCGAAGTTAGCTTTGACAAAAGCTATTGCAATGTGTTTTATACGACGTCTAAAAATAACTACGAACGTGCAGCTAGCGGCTTTGAACATGCAGCTGGCCGCATCAGAAGCTGCATGGCAAAACAACTTGCTTGGCGCGTATCGCCACAGTTGCGTTTTTTGCTAGACGAAACAGTCGATGAAGCACAGCGCATTGAAAGTGCTATTGCTGGTGAAACTTCCTGTGATGCTGACCTCTCAAGCGAAAATGAATAATAGTAGGGCTAAGTCATGCTTACTATTGAAAATACGCACACATTGCCTGCGCTTGCAAAAGAACTTCTAAAATGCGATAACTTTGTCATTTGCGGCCATGTAAACCCCGATGGCGACTGCCTTGGCAGCCAGTTGGCACTTGCAGCTGCCCTTCGCGCTTGCAACAAACAAGCAACATGCGTGCTGGCAGATACTGCAAGCGTTGAAGGCGCACTTGCAGCTGCTCTGCCAAACTGCGAAAGCCTTGTAAGCGCTGGTGAATTCGCTGGCAGGTGCAACACATTTGTTAGCGTTGACGTGCATTCTAAAAGCCGCATTGGCAGTAACGCTTGCAAGCTTTTAAGCGCTGCAAGCCAAACATTTGTTGTTGACCACCACGCAACCGCAAACGAAAGCGTTACTGGCAAGCACTACTACATTGACCCAAACGCAGCCGCAAACACGCTTCTAATTTGGCAGCTTATTGCCCACTTTGGCATTGAAATAACACCTGAAATTGCCACGTGCTGCTATGTTGGGCTTTGCACAGACACCGGGCGTTTTCAGTTTCAAAACACCGATGCACTTTGCTTGCGCCTCGGTGCTGAAATGCTTGAGTGTGGTGTTGATGCCGCAGCTGTTGCAAGGGAAGTTTTTCAAAACAGAACTGAAGCCTCACTGCGCTTAGAAGCACTAGCAGTGTCTAAGATGGAAGTGGACAGAAAAGCAGGGTATGTAATAAGCTATTTAACTAAGGAAGAACTTCAAAAATACGGTGCGAAAAGCGGTGATACATCGCCCATAATAGATGCTTTGCGCTGTACAGCAGGCATTAGGGTTGCTTGCATGCTACGCGAGCGCAATGGTGTTGTGCGCGCTAGCTTGCGTGCGAAAGATGATGTAGATGTTTCAAAAATTGCACAGCAATTTGAAGGCGGCGGGCACATTGCAGCAGCGGGCTGCACACTTCAGCTGCCAATGGAAGATGCATATGCCGCCATGAAAGCTGCAATTACAAAGGCAGTTGAGACGGCATGAAGCGTGGGCAATCGGGGCTTTCGCTTGTAATTGCCGTTGATAAGCCCAGCGGCAAAACTTCGCACGATGTTGTGGATGCTTGCCGTAAAATTTTTGGCGAGCGCCGCGTTGGCCACACTGGCACACTAGACCCGCTTGCAAGCGGTGTGCTTCCAATTTGCATTGGAAACGCAACAAGGCTTTCAAATTA
>CAYVDR010000084.1:0-6631 GCA_964450625.1 uncultured Senegalimassilia sp. | reverse complement strand
CCGCGAAGCCCAAGCATTGGGTTGGCTTCTGCAAATGAGTCAATCTTAGAAAGCAAGTCGCGCTTTTCAGCAATTGTGCTTGCGCTAGCACCTGTTGCTTCAAGCTTAGCAATTTCAACTGCTAAGTCGCGTGGGTTGTCTAAGAACTCGTGCAGTGGTGGGTCAAGCAAGCGCACAATAACTGGCAAGCCGTCCATTGCTTTAAACATTTCATAGAAGTCACCTGTTTGTGCTTCAAACAGCTTATCGCAAGCCTCTTGGCGAACCTGTTCGTCTTCGTTTAGAATGAACGTTTGAATGATGTTTTTGCGCTCGCCTAAGAACATGTGCTCTGTGCGGCAAAGACCAATGCCCTCTGCACCAAAGTCGCGCGAGAGTTTGGCGTCTTCTGGATTGTCGGCATTTGCACGAACACCAAGCGTGCGGTATTCGTCTGCCCATTCCAAGATTGTGTCTAAATCACCCGTTAGCTCAGGCAAAACAAGCTCAACTGCGCCAAGAACAACAATACCCGTTGTGCCGTCAATTGAAATGGTGTCGCCTTCATGAATTACAACATCGGTGCCGCTTACAGCAGCTTGCTTTTTGGCTGCATCAATTTTTAGCGCTTCAACACCGCAAACGCAAGGAGCACCCATACCGCGCGCAATAACTGCAGCGTGCGATGTTTTGCCACCGTGGCTTGTTAGAATGCCTTCAGCTGCAATCATGCCTGCTAAATCGTCGGGGGTTGTTTCCCAACGCACAAGCACGCATTTGCGCCCAGCTTCTTGTGCAGCTACAGCGTCAGCAGCGGAAAACACTGCCTCGCCAACAGCAGCACCAGGCGATGCATTTAAGCCGCGAGCCAAAACATCAACTTTGGCGTTTTTGTCAAACTGTGGGTGAAGCAGTTGGTCAAGCTGCTCTGGCGCAACACGCTTGACTGCTTCCTTTTTTGTGATTAAGCCTTCAGAGACCATGTCAATTGCAATGTGTAAGGCAGCGGCAGCTGTGCGCTTGCCAACACGTGTTTGCAGCATGAACAGTTTGCCCTGTTCAATGGTAAATTCAATGTCCATCATGTCATGGAAGTGACCTTCAAGCAACACAAAAATGTCTTCTAATTGCTTGCCGGCTTCTTCCAAGCCATCAACGGTTTTAAGTTCAGCAATTGGGCTTGTGTTGCGAATGCCAGCAACAACGTCCTCGCCTTGTGCATTAACAAGGTAGTCGCCATAAAATTCCTTTTGACCATTTGCAGGGTTTCTTGTAAACGCAACGCCTGTGGCAGATGTGTTGCCCTTGTTGCCAAACACCATGGTTTGCACGTTAACTGCCGTGCCCAAATCGTCAGCAATTTTGTTCTTCTTGCGGTAAAGCGTTGCACGAGGGTTGTTCCAGCTGCCAAACACAGCTTCAATTGCAAGCTTTAGCTGCACCATTGCATCTTGCGGGAATGTTACTTTGCCGTCTTGCACCAAAGATGGGTAGTCGGTTGCAGAAACATTTTCTGAGAAGATGCCTTTAAATTCGCTGACAAGCTCTTGCAGATCCTCTGATGTGAGGTCGGTGTCGGATGCAACGCCACGTTCATTTTTCTTCGATGTAATGGCATTTTCAAACAAGTCGCCGTCAAGACCCATTACAACGTTGGAAAACATTTGAATGAAGCGGCGGTAGGAATCCCATGCAAAGCGTGGGTTTTCCGTTTGCTTAATTAAGCCGTTGATTGACTGGTCGTTCAAGCCTAAGTTCAAGACCGTGTCCATCATGCCTGGCATTGAAAATGGAGCACCTGAGCGAACGGACACAAGCAGTGGGTCTTCGCTGTCGCCAATTTTTTTGCCAGTGCGAGCTTCTAAGTCTTTCCTGTATTCGCTGATTGTATCGAGTGCACCTTCTGGCCATGTGTTGTTTGCGTTAGCATATTCCATGCAGGTTTGACAACTGATTGTGAAACCTGGTGGGACTGGCAAGCCAATGTTTGCCATTTCGGCAAGGTTTGCACCTTTGCCACCTAAAACCCACTTCATTGAAGCGTTGCCTTCGGTTACATTTTTGCCGTTGGCATCTTGACCAAATGCGTAAACACGCTTGACATCTTCAGACACAATAAACTCCTTGTCTAAGCTGCTGCCTTAAAGGGCAGACGTTTACTAAAACTACTGTATTTTAACAGCCGTTTGTGGGTGGGTGCGTTCGAAGTACATCAAAATTTCTTGAGCCGTTTCTTCAACGGCGCGGTTTTCTGTACGAACGACAATGCATCCAAGCTTGCGCATTAGTGCGCGCGAACGCTCTAGATCGCTGTAAACATATTCTGGGTCGGCGTATTGCGATGCCACAACGCTGGCATTTCCAAGCCTGCGCTGGCGAATGCCAACCAAAACATCGGGCGTTGTCATAAGCCCAAACAGGCGCGTTCTGTCAACATCAAACAGTTGCTCTGGGGGCTGTGTGTTTGGGTCGAGTGGCACGTTTGACACTTTGTAGCCCTGCTGCGCCAGATAAATTGATGTTGGCGTTTTTGACGAGCGGGAAACACCTAAAAGCACAATGTCGGCACGAGTTAAGTCTTGCGGGTTTTGACCATCGTCGTGTGCAATTGTAAACTCAATGGCTTCAATGCGCTTGAAGTAGTGTTGGTCGGCAACGTGAAGCCCACCAGGCTTTTTGCTTGGTGTCTTGCCTGATAGCTGCGAAATTGAGTGAATGGCTTTTGTCATTAAGTCAACAGCCACAACATTTGGGTTGTTTTCCATGTACTCTGAGATTTCATGGCGAAGTTCGCCATCTACAAGTGTGTAGAAAATTAAAATTTGAGCATCACCAAAAACTTCTTTATGATGCGCCGAATGCTCATCAATAAATGTTTTCACTTCATCAAACGTGCGTACATTTGAAAGCACTTCAATGTTTGGGTTTGTCTCGCCAAATTGCGCCGCTGCTGCACGTGCAAGCGACTGCGCTGTTAGACCAACGGAGTCGCTTATAACGTGAATGGTTGGAAGTGAGGTTGTGTTTTTGTGTTCCAAAAAGTTGTTCTGCATGTTCTTCTTCAACTTACTTTGCTTTAGCCATAAGCCCGAAGTCGGCAACGCCAGTAAATGCAATGATAAAAGCATTCAAAAGCTTTAAGCGGTTTTCACGAATTGATTTATCGTCTACCATAATCATGGTTGATTCAAAGAATGCATCTATTGGTTCACGCAACCCTGCCAGTTGGTTAAGTGCTTCAGCGTAATCATTGTCCACTGCAAGCGCACGAGACACTTCAATGTCGGCTTCATGTATTGCATCAAAGAGTTTCTGTTCGTTTTCATCAAACAGGTTCTCATCAACATCTTCTCCTAAAGCTTTGTCGCGCAAATTGTTGGCACGTGCATAAGCGGTGGCCAGGTCGTTAAACACTTCAGGGTTGTTTTCGCGTGCATTGTCAAGAGCACAAACACGCTCGACTACCTGCGCAATTTCAAAAGTGTCTGCCGCAAGTACAGCGTCAATTGTGTCTGGCGCATGGCCTTGCTCTTTAAGCATCACTTTTGTGCGAGTGATAAAGAAATCCAGCACTTGTTTTTCAATGTCGCTTTTGTCAAACGAAACGCCTTGCTTCGCATAAATGTTAAGCGAAACTTCAATGGCGTCTGCAAGCTTAAATGTGTTTAGTGCATCTTTTGCTGTTAGCATGCCAATAATTCCAAGGCACGCACGGCGAAGCGCAAATGGGTCGCTGCTGCCCGTTGGCTTTTGCCCCACAGCAAAAAGCCCGCAAATGCTGTCAAGCTTGTCTGCCACAGCAACAACTTTGCCCACGTTGCCCTCTGGTAGTGCATCCCCTGCAAAGCGGGGCTGGTAGTGCTGGCCAATGGCTTTCGACACAGCCTCGGTTTCGCCACAAGCTTGCGCATAATAAGCACCCATAACGCCTTGCACAGAGGTGAACTCAACAACAGCATTTGTTACAAGGTCGGCTTTGCAAAGGTGTGCTGCACGAAGGGCATCGGTTTGTTCTTGTTCGCTAAGCTTGCAAGCAGCGCCAATGTGTTTTGCAAGCACTTCAATGCGCTTTGTTTTCTCAAGCACGCTGCCAAGGCTTTCTTGAAACACAACTTGCTTTAGTGCTGGCACATATGCTTCAAGCGTCTTCTTTAAGTCCTCTTCATAGAAGAACTTGGCATCTGCAAGGCGTGCACGAACAACACGTTCATTGCCGTTTGCAATTGTTTTTGCACATGCAGGGTTGCCATTCATTACAACAATGAACTTGTTTGACAGCTTGCCTTCCTTTGTGTAAAGAGGAAAGTAACGCTGGTGCATAAGCATTGCATCTACAATTATTTCTTGTGGCACTTGCAAGAATTCCTCGTCAAATTCGCAAGCAATGCATGTTGGAAGTTCGCATAAATTCACAACTTCCAGAAGCGTTTTCTTTGGCAGGCTTGCTTTAAAGCCTGTTTGTGCTTCAATTTCGGCAACTTCTTTGCGAATTTTTTGTTCACGCAAAGCCTCACTTGGAACAACGCTAAGTTTAGGTAGCGTTTCAACTAGCGCACCCGCAGTTGCAATTTCGTGCTTGCCACAGGCTAGCACACGGTGGCCACACGTTGTGTTGCCAGATTTAACGCCCGCAAATTCAAGTGGGATAACAGTTTCATCTAGCATTGCCAAAAGCCAGCGCACCGGGCGTGAGAAGTATTCAGTTTGCGCACCCCACCTGCATGATTTTGGCCAAGAAATGCCACGAATTACAGCATCAAGCACGCTAGGTAAAAGTGTTGCAACATCCGCCTCTGGCGTGTTAGTTGTGGCGTAGACATAGTTTGTGCCTTTAACTTCCCTAACTTCAAGTGCGCCTGGTTCAATGCCTTTTGATTTTGCAAAGCCTATTGCAGCTTTTGTTGGGTTGCCACTTTCGTCAAATGCAATTTTTGCAGCAGGGCCACGGAATTGTTCATGCACAGCTTCAGTTTTGCTTGCAACGTTCGTGCAGATGGCAATTAAGCGGCGCGGGGATGAGTAAATTTCAACGTTTTCATAAGGGATGCGTGAAGCGTCTAAGTTGCTGCGCATTAGCTTTTCCATTTGCTCTGTTGCGCTGTGCAGGTCAAATGCTGGAATTTCCTCCGTGCCAATTTCAAATGCTAGTGTTTTTAACTCTGCCATTATTCTTCCCCTTTGTCATTTGAACTGGCAACTTCAATGCCCACAACATGCTTCATGTAGCTTTCGCACGTGGCTTTTGCAATTGTTCGCACGCGCAAAATGTATGCAGTGCGCTCGGTGGCAGAAATTACCCCGCGCGCATCGAGCAAGTTAAACGCATGGCTGCACTTTAGCACGCTGTCGTAAGCGGGCAGAGGTAAGCCCGCCTTAAGCGTGCGCTTGCATTCGTTTTCGCGCGCTTCAAATTCGCGGAACAAAAATTCTGTGCTTGCAGTTTCAAAGTTAAACTTTGAGTACTGCTTTTCGTTTTCAAGGTAAACATCGCCGTATGTGAATGTGATGCCGTCCGCCCCACGTGACCAAACGATGTCAAACATGCTGTCAACACCTTGTATATACATTGTTAAGCGCTCAAGCCCGTACGCAATTTCAACAGGCACAGGCGAGCACTCAAAACCGCCCACTTGCTGGAAGTATGTAAACTGCGTAACCTCCATGCCGTCAATCCACACTTCCCAGCCAAGCCCCCAAGCGCCAAGCGTTGGGCTTTCCCAGTCGTCTTCTACAAAGCGCACGTCGTGCTCGGCAACGTTAATGCCAATAGCTTTTAAGCTGCCTAAATAAAGCTCTTGGATGTTTTCGGGGCTTGGCTTCATTAGCACTTGGAACTGGTAGTAAAACTGCGTTCGGTTTGGGTTTTCGCCGTAGCGGCCATCGGCTGGACGCCGGCAGCCTTGCACATAGCACGTGCGCCACGTGTCTGGCCCTAAGCTTCGCAGTGTTGTGGCAGGTGCATTTGTGCCAGCACCAACTTCGTTGTCGTACGGCTGCAGCACAACGCAACCTTGCGCTGCCCAGTATTGCTGCAAGTTTAAAATGATGTCTTGAAACGTTGGCGGCGTGGTGCTGCCACTTTGTTGGTTTGCATTTTTTTGCATGTTGCCCCTTTTTGTTAATTGCTAGCGTTTATTTTGATTTTGAATTTTAAGAATTAAGCAGCCCCGTTGCATGCGTGTTGCATTTATTCGAGTGCGCCGAAGTGGTTGAATGGCCAGTACACAAACACAGCATGTGCTGTTACACTTGAAAGCGGTATTGCGCCAAAATAGCGCGAGTCCTGTGAATTTGTGCGGTTGTCACCCATGACCCAAATGCAGCCGTCGGGCACGGTGTAGGGGAAGCTTATTTTAGTTTTAGAAAGCGGCAGCGTTTTTTTGCCGTTGACGTAACTTTCAGTTTGGGGTTGCCCATCAATGTATAAAATGCCGTCACCAGTGATGTTTATTGTTTGCCCAGCCGTTGCAATGCAGCGCTTAATAAGCGTGCGGTCTGCATTTTCTGGGTCGGTGAATGTAACTATGTCGCCCGCCTGAACATCCCTGAAGTTGTAGGAAACTTTTTCGGCAAACACCATGTCGCCAGTCATTATTGTCTCTTCCATCGACCCTGAAGGAATTTCATAAGCCGAGAAAACAAAAGTGCGAAT
>CAYVDR010000083.1:0-6761 GCA_964450625.1 uncultured Senegalimassilia sp. | reverse complement strand
TAATGCCAACTGCAGTGCCAATGTTTACAGGGCGCGATGTTGCCAAGTCCCAGCCGTAGCATTTCTGGCAAACGCCATGCTCAGCGTGGCATGTCATAACCGTGCGAACAACAACGCTAGTAATGCCAGCATCATAAATTGCACGAACTTGGCTTAAGTTGGTGATGTAAGTATCGCCTTGAATAACAACATTGCCAGAAGCATCAACGGCAGGCTCAAGCAAGCAGCGACCGATTAAGTTGTCGTCAAGTTCACCCTTGTCGTTAATTACAGGGTAAGGCACACCAACTGTGGAGCCACAATCAATTTCGCGGATGATAACGTCTTGCGCAACGTCAACCAAGCGGCGCGTTAAATAACCAGAGTCAGCTGTACGAAGCGCGGTGTCAGCCATGCCTTTGCGTGTGCCGTGGGTGGAAACGAAGTATTCCAAAACAGACAAACCTTCACGGAAGTTTGATTTAACAGGAATGTCAATTGTGCCGCCCTTTGTGTCAGCCATAAGACCACGCATGCCTGCTAGCTGGCGAATTTGTTTAATGTTACCACGAGCACCAGAATCTGCCATCATGAAAATTGGGTTGAAGTGGTCGAAGTTTTCAGCCATAGCTTCGCCAACTTCTTCGTTGGCATCTGTCCAAATGTCAACAACTTGCTTGTGGCGTTCGTCGCGCGACATCAAACCCATTTCGTAGTCTTCGTCAATTACAGCAACTTTTTCATCGGCAGCTGCCAAAATTTCAGCCTTTTTAGGAGGCACTGTTGCGTCATAAACAGAAACTGTAACACCAGCACGTGTTGCGTAGTGGTAACCAGTCTCTTTCATGCCGTCCAAAATTTCAGGCACATCGGCAAGTTCGTATTTATTTGTAACGTCTTCAACAAGCCTACCAATTTCCTTTTTGTTCATTTGGTAGTTCAAAAATGGGTAGTCATCTGGGAATGAACTGTTGAAAATAATGCGACCAATTGTTGTGTCCAGGCGCTGACCAGCCTTGTATTGCTCAAGGTTGCCAAACGAGGAAGCCACAGCGGTGTCCTTTGTAAGGCGAACTTGAATTTTTGCTTGCAAGTCAACGTTTGCACGGGCTTCGTATGCAGCACGAGCATCGTCGAAGTCCATGAATATGCGCCCTTCACCCTCAAAGCCGTCGCGAGCAGCAGTTAAGTAGTAAGAACCAATAATCATGTCTTGCGTAGGCACGGTTAAGGGGCTGCCGTGAGCAGGCGATTTAATGTTGTTTGTTGAAAGCATTAACACGCGCGCTTCAGCCTGTGCTTCAGCACCTAGCGGCAAGTGAACAGCCATCTGATCGCCGTCGAAGTCGGCGTTAAACGCAGTACATGCAAGTGGGTGAAGCTTAATGGCTTTGCCTTCAACAAGCACAGGTTCAAACGCCTGGATGCCTAGGCGGTGAAGCGTAGGTGCACGGTTTAGAAGCACTGGGTGGTCAACAATAACTTCTTCCAAGACATCCCAAACATAGCTTGCGCCACGGTCAACTGCACGCTTGGCAGCTTTGATGTTGCCAGCATATTCAAGTTCAACAAGCCTGCGCATTACAAATGGTTTGTAAAGCTCAAGCGCCATTTGCTGCGGCAAACCGCATTGGTGAAGTTTTAGGTTAGGGCCAACAACAATTACTGAACGCCCAGAATAGTCAACACGCTTACCAAGCAAGTTTTGCCTAAAGCGGCCTTGCTTGCCTTTAAGCATGTGCGACAAGCTTTTTAGTGGGCGGTTGCCAGGACCAGTTACCGCACGGCCACGCCTGCCGTTGTCAAACAAGCTGTCAACAGCTTCTTGAAGCATGCGTTTTTCGTTGTTGACAATAATTTCAGGAGCACCTAAATCTAGCAAGCGTTTTAAGCGGTTGTTACGGTTAATAACACGACGATACAAATCGTTTAAATCGCTTGTTGCAAACCTGCCGCCATCAAGCATTACCATTGGGCGAAGCTCTGGCGGGATAACGGGAATGGCATCTAAAATCATGTCAGCTGGTTTGTTCGATGACTTCAGGAATGCATCAACAACTTTAAGGCGTTTGATAGCCTTAACGCGCTTTTGGCCTTTGCCGTTTGCAATAACGTCGCGAAGCTCTTCTGCTGTGCCTTCTAAGTCAAAATCTTCTAGCAAGTCGCGAACGCTTTCAGCGCCCATGCCACCTGTGAAGTAGTCGCGATAGTTTACGCGAAGCTCACGATAAAGCGCCTCATCAGGCACAAGCTGCCTTGGTTCAATTTTACAGAACAAATCAAAGGCATCTTGGCGAAGCGATTTACGCTCGTTAAACTCTTCGTAAATGTCGGCAATTTCGCTTTCAACTTCTTCAGCGCTCATGCGCTCGTCGCTGTCAAGCTCGTCTACAATTTCGTCTTCTTCAGGTGTGTAGTCAACAGAAAGCTTGCGAAAGTGCTCAATTAAGCGGTCGCGTTCTGCATCAAGTTCTTCTAAGTCTGCCTCAAGTTCGTCGCGAAGCTCGTCCATGTCCTCTTGCCTGGCTTCATCGTCAACTGAGGTGATCATAGCACTTGCAAAGTACAAAACCTTCTCAAGTTCTTTTGGTGGGATGTCGAGCAAGTAACCTAAACGCGAAGGGCTGCCCTTAAAGTACCAGATGTGCGACACAGGTGCTGCAAGCTCAATGTGGCCCATGCGTTCACGACGCACGCGGCTGCGAGTAACCTCAACACCGCAGCGTTCGCAAACGATGCCCTTAAAGCGCACGCGTTTATATTTGCCGCACGCACATTCCCAGTCTTTCGTAGGACCAAAAATGCGCTCACAGAAAAGACCATCTTTTTCAGGCTTTAGCGTGCGGTAGTTAATTGTTTCTGGCTTTTTAACTTCGCCACGTGACCAGTTGCGAATATCCTCAGCACTTGCTAAGGAAATGCGCAGGGCGTCGAAATTATTAACGTCAAATTCTGATGTCATTGATTATTCACCGTCCTTGTTGCCAATAAGAGTGTCCGCACCATCTAAATTGCCAGGGTTATCCTCAGCCATAAGCTCATCAAGTTCAGCTGCAATGCTGTCTAGAGCACTAGATGTGTCCTCGTCGTCAACTATTGCATCAGATGCAATGGCTTCGCGAAGTGCTTTGTCCACGTTTGCATCCTCTTCAAATTCAACTTCATCGGAAACATCAATTGTTTCGTGGTTGTGACCTTCAAGTTCAATGTTTAAGCCCAGTGACTTCATTTCCTTGACCAAAACCTTAAAGCTTTCAGGCACTTCAGGTGCTGGAGTGTTTTCGCCGCGAACAATAGATTCATAGGATTTAACACGACCAGATGTATCATCCGATTTAATGGTAAGAATTTCCTGAAGCACATTAGAAGCACCGTAAGCGTACAGCGCCCAAACTTCCATCTCACCGAAACGCTGGCCACCAAATTGAGCTTTACCACCAAGTGGCTGCTGGGTAATTAAGCTGTAAGGGCCAGTTGAGCGAGCATGGATTTTGTCGTCAACCATGTGACCTAGCTTCAAGATGTATGTTTGGCCAACTGTAATTGGCTCGCGGAATTTTTCACCCGTGCGCCCATCGTAGAGCCACGTCTTGCCAGTTCTTGAAAGCTGAGGCACAAATTCATCGCGTGCAAACTTGCCATACTTTTCGTGGTTGATGTTAATTAGGTTTCTGTTTGCAGCCTCAATTGCGTTTGAAATTTCTTCTTCGCTTGCGCCGTCAAACACAGGCGTTGCCACGCGCATTGGACCGGGCACTGGCTTTTTGGATTTCGGATCATCCGACCAACCCCATTTTGCAGCCCAGCCCAAGTGGTTTTCAAGCAACTGACCTACGTTCATACGTGAAGGCACGCCGAGTGGGTTTAGCATAACGTCAATAGGTGTGCCGTCTGCCAAGTAAGGCATGTCCTCAACAGGCAAAACACGCGAAATAACACCCTTGTTACCGTGGCGGCCTGAAAGTTTGTCGCCCTGTTGCACCTTGCGCTTTTGAGCCACAAACACACGAATAAT
The DNA here is from genome assembly GCA_964450625.1 of uncultured Senegalimassilia sp. Classification (GTDB taxonomy): domain Bacteria; phylum Actinomycetota; class Coriobacteriia; order Coriobacteriales; family Eggerthellaceae; genus Senegalimassilia. The sequence continues at coordinate 2,767 of CAYVDR010000083.1, read as the reverse complement.
CTCGTTAACGCCAGGGGCAAGTTCGTCGCCATCCTCACGGCGTTGGTGGGTAATGTTTATAACACGCCCGCCAGCACCATGTGGCACTTTAAGCGATGTGTCACGAACTTCACGAGCTTTCTCGCCAAAGATTGCACGAAGCAAGCGCTCTTCAGCTGTAAGTTCAGTTTCGCCCTTTGGCGTAACCTTGCCTACCAGAACATCGCCAGGGAACACTTCAGCGCCAACACGAATGATGCCATCGGCATCTAAATCACCAATCATGTCTTCTGAAATGTTTGGAATTTCACGAGTGATTTCCTCAGGCCCAAGCTTTGTGTCACGTGCATCAACTTCGTATTCGCTAATGTGAATGGATGTTAGCAAGTCCTCGGACACAACGCGCTCGGACACAACAATAGCGTCCTCGTAGTTGTAGCCTTCCCAAGGCATGTATGCAACCATCAAGTTTTTGCCAAGCGCAAGTTCGCCGCCGTCGCATGAAGGTCCATCAGCCAGCACATCGCCAGCTTCAATTTTATCGCCTTTGCGAACGAGTGGGTGGTGGTTTATGCAGCCAGATTGGTTGGAGCGCCTAAACTTAGGCACTTCGTATTCATCGTATTCGCCGTCTTCACGTTCAATGACAATAACGCTGCCGTCAACGTAGTCGACTATGCCAGGGTTTTGTGCAATCAAAATTTCACCAGAGTCAACAGCTAAGCGGTGCTCCATGCCAGTGCCGACAAGTGGGGCATCCGTGCGCAAAAGAGGCACGGCTTGGCGCTGCATGTTTGAACCCATAAGCGCGCGGTTAGCGTCGTCGTGCTCCAAGAACGGAATGAGCGATGTAGCAACAGATGTCATCTGACGAGGGGAAACGTCCATGTAATCAACTTGTTCAGGCGTAACCTGCCCAGGTTCGCCAAACACACCGTTTGCATCTTTCATGCGGCACAAAACGCGCGTTGCAGGCACAAACTTGCCTTTTTCGTCGCGAGTACCAAACTTGCGCGTTTTCAAATCGAAAGCCTCGTTGGCCTGCGCAATAATGTGATTTTCCTCTTCGTCGGCTGTTAAATAGTCGATGTCGTCGGTAACTTTGCCTTTAACAACACGGCGGTACGGCGTTTCAATGAAACCGAAGGAATTTATGCGACCAAACGTTGCAAGTGAGCCAATAAGACCAATGTTTGGGCCTTCTGGCGTTTCAATTGGGCACATGCGCCCGTAGTGTGAATTGTGAACGTCGCGAACCTCAAAACCTGCGCGCTCACGCGACAAGCCACCAGGGCCTAAAGCCGACAGGCGGCGCTTGTGTGTAATGCCAGCTGCAAGGTTTGCTTGGTCCATGAATTGCGACAGCTGCGATGAGCCGAAAAATTCCTTAATCGCTGCAACAATAGGTCTAATGTTAACAAGCGATTGCGGTGTAATTTCGTCGGGGTCTTGCATGTTCATGCGCTCGCGCACCACGCGCTCCATGCGGGACAGGCCAATGCGGAACTGATTTTGAATTAGCTCGCCAACCGTGCGAATGCGCCTGTTGCCAAAGTGGTCAATGTCGTCAACCTTAAAGCCTTCAGCATTTGCATGAAGCCCAATAATGTAGCGCATGGACGTTAGAATGTCGTCATGCGTAAGCACAGAAGATGTGTTTTCCTCTTGGTCAAAGCCAAGTTTCTTGTTAATTTTGTACCTGCCAACTTTTGCTAAATCGTAGCGGCGCTTGTTGAAGAACAGCCCGTCAACAAGTGAGCGTGCGCTGTCGATTGTTGGAGGCTCGCCTGGGCGGTAGCGCTTGTAAAGTTCAATTAGCGACTCTTCCTTTGTTGTTGCAGGGTCGCGGTCAAGCGTGCGCAACACCATTTCATCGTCGCCTAAAAGTTCTATCATTTCTTCGCGCGTTTGAGCCATGCCAATTGCACGAATAAGCAATGTAGCAGGCTGTTTGCGCTTGCGGTCAATGCGCACCGACAAAATGTCGCGCTTGTCAGTTTCAAATTCAAGCCATGCACCACGCGAAGGAATAATTTTAGCACCGTACAGCGTTTTGTCAGATGTTTTGTCGCGCTCAGTGCTGAAATAAACGCCAGGGCTTCTAACAAGCTGTGACACAACAACGCGTTCTGTACCATTAATAATGAACGTGCCGCGGTGTGTCATTTGCGGGAAGTCGCCCATGAACACGCTCTGTTCTTTAATTTCACCCGTTTCACGGTTTATGAAACGAATGTCAACAAACAGCGGTGCTTGGTATGACACATCTTTTTCTTTGCATGTGTCAACGTCATACTTTGGTTCGCCAAATTCATGCTTGCCAAATTCAAGCGCCATGCTTTTTGAAGCGTTTTCAATTGGGGCAATGTTGTCAAAAGCCTGTCTTAAGCCATCGTTAATAAGCCATTTAAAGCTTTCCGTTTGGATGCCAATTAAGTTTGGAACATCCATAACATCTGGAATTTTGCCAAACGAACGGCGGCTTAGATAAAGTTTATTTTTCGCGTAAGCTTTGTCTTTTGCCACGAGACATTTCCTCCTTTTAAAGTGTAAGCCTGTAAGCTGGAAAACAGCAGTCTTGATAAAATAGGGCTTGCATGCGCACCTGTCAAGGATTTTTTTGCCGTTTATGGTTTTGTTATGTTCTTTTGCGAAAATGTGCGTTACACAGGTGGTTTATACTGCAATAAATCTGAACATTTTCATTTAGTTACTGTTTAATTGCTATACTTGCGCATCATGAAACAAAACATGAAACAGAACCCTTTGAAAAATCCGCTGCAACAGC
>CAYVDR010000082.1:0-6768 GCA_964450625.1 uncultured Senegalimassilia sp. | reverse complement strand
TTGCTGCGCTTTGCCATGCTAAAAGCGTGTTCATTGGGCTTGTAAAACCGCAGTTCGAAAGCAAGTTTGGTGAAACTGAGCATGGCATTGTGCAAAGCGAGTGCGTGCGGCAGCGCACAGTAGCTGAGGTTAGCGAGGCACTGCAACACGCCGGCTTTAAAGTAACAGGCACAATTGAAAGCCCCATACAAGGCCGTGCGGGCAACGTGGAATACCTTGTGCGTGCTGTGTTTGAAAGCTAAACAGGTAAAGGTTGACACGCAAGAAACAGGGTTACTGCTGGTCTTTTTCGGCAGCAACCATTTTCTCAAACGCCTTTAGCTCCCCAGGCGTGTTAGCATTCATAAAGCATTTGCCACGCGGCTCTGCTTTTAAAACCTGGGCTTGCAAAAAATGGGAAACATTAATTTTGCTAAAGAAATCTTGTGCCCGCACTTGCCCTGCACCAAGCGCAGCTTCAACGGCACTAAGGCACGCATTTCGCCTGTACACAGCATGGAAAGGCTCAAAGCCATGTTTGTTGTAAGGCACAACGGCATCGGCTTGCGTACGTGCAAGTTCATACGCTTCAGCAGCAATAACAGCGGGGCTTGCAAAAACCATGTCACATGCAATCGTTGCAACAAAGGGAGTTTGCGCAGCACGAAAAGCAGTGTGAAGCCCATGAAGCGCACCGCGAACATTTGAGATGTCACGCACAAGCTTAATATTAGCCTCGGGGAATTCGTGCTTCAAAAAACCCAAATTCTCAGGCTCGTTTGTTGTGATTATAAGTTCATCGGCAACGGGCAGCATGCGTGAAACAATTCTGGAAATTAGCGGTTTGCCGCAAAATGGCACCGTAGCTTTACTTCGCCCCATTCGCCTGCTTTCGCCACCAGCCTGAATAACAACGCTTAGGTGTTTGCGCGCATGATATTGCTCAATGTAAGTGGCAATGCCCGCAATGTCATTTATGCCATACGCTGGGATGCCATACTTTTTTGCAGCTTCATGGGCAATTTCAATGTCTGTAACAATGCAAACGGTGCTAGCACCTGGCAATTTACTTTTAATGGCCTTACCAGCGCGCCCAGCTTGCGTAAAGTCCACCCCAAGCTGCCAGCCCTCTTCAGCACCTTTTGCAAGCACCTCGGCCGTTTTTACATCTGCATCATTGCCTGCGCGCATAAGCTCTATTGTAAAAAGCCCGCTTTTTCTGTAGCCTTCAACCAGCACAATGTCATGCCCTGGCATGCTTTCCACAATGCTTGGGCATTCGAGTTCACCCTCAACAGTTTTAACGCGCGCCACCTGCCCTGGGCATGAAATAACGGTTTCGCTTGCGCCCGCATGACGGTGGCGGTAAGAATCTTTGCCAGGCACGTCAATTTCAAAGCCCTTGTGGCTGTGGTGTTTTATGCTGCCAACATCAAGACCTCGCGAAACAAGTTCGGCAATAAGCTTTTCAATTAATGTGGTTTTGCCAGAATTATGCCTACCAACAATGGCAATTGCAGGGCTTGGGATGTTAACCATTAACGCAGCCTTTCATAAAGCTTATTTGTTCCTTTCAAGTTCTTTGACAATTTCGTCCATAGGCATAATTTTAACCGTTTTACTTGGGAGCGAGTTTAAAAAATCAATGCCATAACGCTTTTTAACAAGCCTGCAATCAGCAAAAATAACAGCACCTTTGTCAGTCGAATTGCGAATTAAGCGACCAACCGCTTGTTTTACCTCAATAACAGCAGCGGGAAGCGAATAATTTTTCCAAGAGTTACTGTCACGCAATTCACGTTCACAAGAAAGCGGGTCGTTAGGGCTTGAAAATGGCAGTTTTGGAATCATAACACCACGCAACGTAGAGCCTGGCGCATCAAAGCCTTCCCAAAAACTTTTAAGAGCAAACAGTGAAAGATGCTTGTCGGCAATGAAATCGTCTTTCAAGCCTTTAGTGGAAACACCCCATTTTTGGCACACAAGGCGCAGGTCCATGTCCTGCAAGCAAGCACGAACAACGTTAAAGCAGCCTTCCATTTCGCGCCTATTTGTGAACAGGGTTAACATGGAACCATCCTGTGCAACATGGGCTTTAATTAAAAACTTTTGAAGCTCATCTAAATACTTTATGCTATTAGGTTCTGGCATATCCTTTGCAACATAAATGGTCATGTTCTTGTCATAATCGTAACTTGAATTTATTTGCAGTTCTTTAAACCTGGATTGTTTCCCACTGCCAAGCCCCACAGCCTCGGTAAACGAATTAAATGAATTGTTAATGCTAAGCGTTGCCGATGTATACATTACAGATGCCGTTTTTGAATAAAATGTTGCATTTAAAAATGGGCCAACATCTATTGGTTTAGCACTAAGTTTGTCAACAAAGCTTTCTTTTTTGCGGCTTAATTCTGCTGCATAAACATATTTTTCGTTAGGGTGTTTGAAAAACAGGTCTATAGCGCTTATTTGCTGTTTTAATTCAATGGAAACAGCCGACACTTCACCCTGAATTGCATTCGTGCCTTTAACTTGTTCCAAATGGCTAAGCAAATCTTTGCACAAACGCACAACCCTTTCAGCTGTATGAGACATCTTTGAGGCAAGGTTTGCTACAGCTCTGAATTTATTGGAATTTCCAACACGACTATTTACCCACACATCAACAAATTCATAGCCACTTCTTTTGCTGGATGGGTCAAAACACAACAATGTTTTTAAGCTCTTGCAAAATTCTTCAGCAACCTCACAGTAAGCCCTACCAGCACCTATGCCCTTATCTGTAATAGAGTATAACAACTTGGAAGGTTCTGGAATTTTTCTTGCGCGCTTGAAAATATTATTCCTGCTTTTATCCAGCTTTCTAGTAACATACAAAATTTCGCGCGCATCAATTTCACTAGCAAAAGCATCGCGCGCCTCAGCTTCGGTGTTATGAGCTTCATCAACAACCCAAAAAGGCGATTTAGGCAACAAGCCGCCGTCAGCAATAATGTCACAAAACAGCATTGTATGGTTTGTTAAAACAATGTCAGCATCATGCGCCATTTTGCGCAAACCATGAACAAAGCAACCATTTCTGTAGAACGAGCATTTTCCGCGCAAGCACTCTTGACTGCTCGATGTAATTGCAGCGCGTTGCAAAACCCTGTAATCAATTTTTAAGTTGTCCATGTCGTCATAGACAGTTTGTTCAATAAATGAAAGCAAGCCAGCCATTGCAGGTGCTTGCGATTGCGGCTTGCCCTGCACTTCAACAGTTCTTGCACCTGCAAGCGTTGTGCCATAAATTTTGCGCAAGCAAGCGTAATGCGCGCAGCCCTTTAGTGCTACGCAGCTTAGCGGTTCATCATCTGGATACCTCTTAGCAATTGCTGCTGCAAGGGCTGGTGCTTCGTGGTAAAGCAACTGGTCAAGCAGGGCATTTGTCTTTGTTGCCACACCAACTGTAATGCCATTTTTGCGCGCAGTAAGCGCAAGCGGCACTAAATAAGCCATTGATTTGCCAACGCCTGTGCCAGCCTCAACAACCAAATTTGTCTGAGTTGCCATTGCACGCTGAATTGCGACGCTCATTTGCATTTGTTCATCGCGCTGCTCGTAATTTTCGTACAAACTGCCAACAAGCCCATTTGGAGTAAAAGCACCCAATATTATTTTTTCCTTTGGAAACTTAAGTTTCTTAGGTTTTTTTTGTTCGGTACCTTCTGATTCCTCTTTACTCTCTTCCTCTCCTTCTTCTTGCTCCTCCTCTTCTTCTTTAAGCAGCTCGGGGACACGTTTTTTCCTTAGCTCAACGAGCGAATACTCCTCAAGCAATTCAAACCTGCACCGCTGCTGGGGGGTTAAAACCTCTTCCGAGCCATCGTCTGCGCCCTCACCAGCAGAGCCTTTGCTTTTACCATTTGAAGTTTCGCTTTTCTTTGTTGTGTCGCCTGGAGCATTCGTTTCCTCAACGCCTTTGCCCGCTTTTACCATTGCTTCGCATTCCAAATTTGTGAAGTACTCAAACACAACCTGCGTAGGCCAATTTTCAGCACTTTCAAGCGATGCAATTTTTGCCACAAGCGGCTTTGGCATTGCATCCACCGCAGCTAAAAGCACACGCAAAATTGCACACGTTGCCTCAACGTCGGCATCGGCGCGGTGCGTGGATGTTGGCGCACCAAAAGCCTTGACAAGGTCGGTTAACCTGTGCGACTTAAGCCTTGGAAGTGCAATGCGCGCAAGGTCAAGCGAGTCAACCCACACATTTTGAAGCAACGGGTAACCCTGGGGGTGCTTTGTGGTAAACGTTTTGTCAAACGCAGCATTGTGCGCAACAACTTTTGAATTTCCAACAAATTCCACAAGCCCAGCTAATGCTTTTTCAGGTGTGGGAGCGCCTTTAACATCTTTATCCGAAATGTTTGTAAGGTGCACTATATCATCCGGAATGGACGTGCCTGGGTTTACGAATGTTACATACCAGTCTGTAATTTTGCCTTCCTCAACACGCGCCGCAGCAATTTGAATAAGCTCGTCGTGGTTAAAAGAAAGGCCTGTTGTTTCGGTGTCAAGCACAACAATATTAGAATCAAATTCACCATATTTGCTGTTAGCAGCCTGTGTAGGAAGAGATTCGTACCTTTTAATTATTGCCTCGGGGGTGCCGTCTGTAATAAATTGTTTTAGGTTAGTCACGATTGTCCTCTTCTAGAAGTTATCGTATGTTTTCACACGTTTCACGCCCAAATTGGGCATTGCATGTAGAATGTTAAATTCTGGTAACGCTTTGGTTAGGAATTATACATGACACACGAAAAATATTTTGCAACATATGCACGCTTTGAAACAAAAAGCAAAAAGGATGCTGCAGTGCTTTTAGGCGCGGACTGCATTGTTGGCGATAAGTTCTCAATTGAATTCAGGGCGGATAATGGCAAAACAACAGCATGGGTAGTAAATAAGTTTGGCGCAGACGCTGGTTTTTTAGATGCCAACGTTTCACATAAGCTTAATATTTTAAGCGTAAAAGGCTTTTTGCTTTGCGCTGTGCTTTCATTTGTGGCATATAGCGAAAACCCTGATCCTGGGCATTATTGGGGCGAATTTGCTGTGTTCGCTTTTGAAAAAACTAACGAAGCTGCATTTAAAAAATTTGTTGCTAGCTGTGCTAAAACAATCTCTGACGGCATACGCCCAAAAATAAATTTGGAAGCTGGCGCCGTGGAACAAATAATAAACTCAGGCGGAAAGTGGAAACCAAAGCAACGCGTGCCCTTCCCTAAGCTTGGCAAACATAGCGCAATGATAAAAAAATCTTGCAGCTTTTTAGATTCAATGGTTAAGAAGGGGCGGCAAAAAAACGTTGGCTGCTACATTGTAAGCTGGGCATTTTTGCTATTTATGGTTGCTTTAATTATCTTTGGCTTAAAAAGTTGCGGCGTGTTTTAACAAGAAGAAAGACAGGAAAATGAATTATAAAGTTGTTGGAATTATTGGTGCTATGGATGTTGAGGTTGAACTCATCATCGATGAAATTAAGAAAAATTCTGTATACCATGAAACATGCGCTTGCGGAATGCGCTTTAATATAGGCGTTATTGCAGGCATTACTGTTATTGTTGTGCGCTCGGGTGTTGGCATGGTTAACGCAAGTTTGTGCGCACAAATTCTAATAGACAAATTTGACGTTGACGCAATAATAAACACTGGCATCGCAGGCAGTTTGGATGCAAACATAGACATATGCGACATGGTTATTGGCAGCGCTGCAGTAAACCACTTAATGAATGTTGAAAACCTTGGCTACAAAAAAGGGCAGGTGCCAGGCATAGACACCATCACATTCCCATGCGATAGCGAACTGTCAGGCGACATAAAACATGCCGCCGAACAGCTGGGAATTCGCACGCATGAAGGCATTGTTGCATCTGGCGACAAATTTGTTTGCAGCACGCAAGACAAAGATTTCATTACAAGCACGTTTGGTGCAAAATGTTGCGAAATGGAAGGTGCTGCAATTGCACAGGCTTGCTATTTATCGAAAACGCCTTGTGCCATTGTGCGCTCAATTTCTGATAAAGCCGACGGCAGTTCGTATGAGGACTACCCAACATTTGAAGCAAAAGCGGCAAAGCAAAGCGCCCAGCTTATGGTAACAATGCTACAAAACTTGTAAGCTGCATTCGCACGCCAAATTCCACCTAAAAACATGTCCATTGAATTGAATAGTACCCTGCTCACGCACGCACAAGCGCAAGCAAAAGATGCGGGCTTGACACTTGCCTATACGGGGGGTGCGCTTACGCTTGCAGGAGGCGGCATGGCACTGTCTTGTAACTTTGAGGGCATGCTAAAGCGCATAAGCCCTGCAAAGCTGCACAGTGAGCTTTTGGTGCGTGCTGCAAAAATAACGCACAACGCAAACAATGAAAGCAGTAATGACACAGCGCACCCCATTGCAATTGATGCAACAGCTGGCCTTGGACAGGATGCATTTTTGCTGGCAGCTGCAGGCTTTGAAGTTTACATGTTCGAGCAAAATGCTGTTATTGCAGCCCTTCTTAGCGACGGGCTTTTGCGCGCAACAAATTCAGAAAAACTTGCAGGCATTACTTCACGCATGCACCTAAAGTGCCAAAACAGCATATGCGCACTGCAAGCCCTAAATTTCACACCAGATGTTGTCTACCTTGACCCGATGTTTGCAAAACGCGAAAAAAATGCAGCAACTAAAAAGAAGTTTCAGTTGCTGCGCAAGTTGGAAGCACCTTGCACAAACGAAAACGAGCTTTTAAAAGCTGC
>CAYVDR010000081.1:2107-6807 GCA_964450625.1 uncultured Senegalimassilia sp. | reverse complement strand
AAACGCTTCGTGCTAGAATTCTGACGGTGAATAAGTAGAGTTTTAAACAAAGGAATGTCTTAAATGTTATCAGCTGAAGAACAAATGCACATCATTAAATCAGGCGCTGCACAAATTGTGCCAGAAGCAGCACTTTTAGAAAAATTAAAGCGTCAAAAGCCGCTAACTATAAAGCTTGGCGTTGACCCAACAAGCCCTGACTTGCACTTGGGGCATGCTGTGCCTTTGCGCAAAATGCGCCAATTCCAAGACCTTGGGCACAATGTGGTTTTAATTATTGGCAATGGCACAGCTTTAATTGGCGACCCGTCTGGCAAAAACACCACGCGCCCGCAGCTTAGTCAAGAAGATGTGCAAAAAAATGCTGAAACTTATGTTGCACAAGCAATGAAAGTGCTAGACCCAGAAAAAACGAAAATTGTTTACAACGGTGACTGGATTTTGAACATGGGCCTAAAGGAGCTTTTGGAGTTGTGCAGCAACTTTACTGTTGCTCGCATTCTTGAGCGCGACGATTTTACGAAGCGCTACAAAGCACAAACCCCAATTGCTCTGCATGAGTTTTTGTACCCCGTCATGCAGGCAAACGACTCTGTGGAAGTTAAGGCAGATGTGGAAATGGGTGGCACCGACCAGCTGTTTAACTTGCTAGCAGGCCGTGAGTTAATGGAGAAAATGGGCACAGAACCGCAGGTGGCCCTTACTATGCCGCTTTTGGAGGGCACCGATGGGGTTCGCAAAATGTCGAAAAGCTATGGCAATTACGTTGGCCTTACCGATGCTCCTGCCGATATGTTTGGCAAGGTTATGTCGATACCCGACAACTTAATGGTGCGCTATTTCAGGTTGGCATCCACACTTTCGGTTGGTGAAGTTGACGAAATTGAGGCTGGGCTTGAAAATGGCTCGCTGCACCCAAACAAGGTAAAACGCGCGCTCGCACGCAACATTGTTGCTGCTTACCACAGCGAACAAGAAGCTAATGCGGCAGAAGAAGCGTTTAATAAGCTGTTTCGCAACCATGAAGTGCCCAGCGACATACCGGAATTTCATGCAAGCCTAACGCCTAACGATGACGGCTTGGTTTACGTGCCAAAGCTTTTGCAAGAGGTAAAACTTGCAGACAGCGCAGGTGCAGCGCGCAGGCTTATTGACGGCGGCGGAGTAAAAGTTAATGGCAAGCCGCTTGAAGCGAAATGCTACAACGTTGAGCCCGACACATTAAAATGTGCCACAATTCAAGTTGGCAAACGCAAGTTTGTTAAGCTTGTTTAATTGGGTGTAAGGCAGCTTTAATTTACAAGCGCCTGAACACTGCAACAACTTTGCCAGCAATGGAGCAGTTGTCGGTTAGAATTGGCTGCATGGAGCTGTTTTCGGGTTGCAGCCTAATGTGGCCTTTTTCCTTGTAGAAGCGTTTAACAGTTGCCCCGTTTTCAACAAGTGCAACCACTATGTCGCCATTGTTTGCCACGGGCTGTTGCTTCACCACAACATAGTCGCCATCGTTTATGCCAGCTTCCACCATGCTGTTGCCATGTACGGAAAGCATAAACGATGGGTTGTCGCCAACAATTTCAATTGGAAGGGGCATTTTGCCCTGAATGTTTTGTTGTGCCAGAATTGGTGTGCCAGCTGCCACATCGCCAACTAGTGGCACATTTACTATGTTGCTTGGAATGCTGGCCTTAACAGCAGACTGTTTTGGCGTTGACTTTTTCGATGAAGCTTGCGAGGTTGTGTTATTCCTTAGCGTAATTGAGCGCGATTTCATGGGGTCGCGGTTAATGTAGCCCTTTTCCTCCAAGGCTGTTATGTGTACATGAACGGTTGATGGTGAAGACAGCCCAAGCATTTCGCAAATTTCACGTACGGTTGGCCCATAGCTTTTTTCGTGAATGTATTGTTCAATGGCCTCTAAAACAGCTTGTTGTTTTTTAGTAATAGGTTCTGGCATTTAAACCCCTCCCTTTCTTGAAAGTAAACGTAAAGTTGCTGAACTTATGTTCGCGTATTATACACGAACATAAGTTCTATGCAAGAAAAAATTTGTAATCACCGAAAATTCATGTTATTACTTCACAAGTGCGCGGGAAATTAACTTGCAAAACATTTTAGCACCTACATAAATGCTAGCAGTAAAGCCGCGCTTGATGGCTTTACACTTCATGCTGCTGTAAATCCTGCAGTGCCACAATGCTAAGCCCATTTTTATGCGACACTTCCATGCCTGCAACCATTGCCTGAGCTGCGGCAATTGTTGAAATTTGCGTAACGCCAAATTTCAGAGCCATTGCACGCAGTTGGTAGCCGTCTGTGCGTGTGGCGTGGCCAAACGGCGTGTTAATCATGAACGCAATTTCGCCATTAGCCAGCATGTCTGCAATTGTTTTGTCGCCTTCGTAAAGCTTTTTTACAGCTGTGCACTTAACGCCCATGGCTTTAAGCACACGTGCGGTTCCAGTTGTTGCAATAATGTTGAAGCCCATGCGCACAATGTCGCGCGCAATGGAGGAAATGGAGCGCTTATCGCGGTCGCAAACACTAATGAACACGTTGCCGCACTTTGGCATTTTATAGCTTATTGCAAGCTGTGTTTTTGCGAATGCGCTGGGGAAATCGTGTGCAATGCCCATGACTTCACCAGTGGATTTCATCTCGGGCCCAAGCTTTGTGTCTGCACCTGGGAAGCGACCAAACGGCATAACAGCTTCCTTTACGCTGAAGTGTGCAATTTCGCGAGTGTCAGGCGGCAGCCCCAGGCTTTCAATTGTTGAGCCTGCCATAATTTTTGCAGCTGCTTTGGCAAGCGGCACGCCTGTTGCTTTTGATGCAAACGGCACGGTGCGGCTTGCACGAGGGTTTGCCTCAATCATGTAAATGACCTGGTCTTTTATGGCAAACTGAATGTTCAATAAACCAACAACACCAAGGCGCAGTGCCAAGTTTTTAGCTATTGTACGCAGCTGCTGCTGTTGCTTTTCAGAAATTGCAAACGGCGGCGTGCCGCAGGCTGAATCGCCCGAGTGAATGCCCGCCATTTCAATGTGCTCCATAATGGCACCAACCCAAACCTGCTTGCTATCACAGAGGGCATCTAAGTCAAGCTCAACTGCGCCTTCCAAGAAGCGGTCAAGGTAAACTGGGTGGTCAGGGGTTATTTTTGCAGCTTCATTCATGTACTTTTCAAGCTGCTCGGCACCATAAACAATGCCCATGCCACGGCCGCCAAGCACATACGACGGGCGCACAAGCAGCGGGTAGCCAATTTTTGCAGCAACATCAAGGGCTTCATCAAACGTGTTGGCTTGCCCAGCGGCTGGGTAGGCAATGCTAAGCTCATCGCACACTTCACGGAAACGGTCACGGTCTTCAGCCAGGTCAATGGCTTCAGGCTTTGTGCCCATAATGTTTACGCCAGCACTTTGCAACTGACCTGCAAGCTTAAGCGGAGTTTGCCCACCAAGCGTAACAATGACGCCAAATGGCTGCTCAACATCTATTATGTCCATAACATCTTCGAACGTTAGAGGCTCGAAGTACAACTTGTCGGACGTGTCGTAGTCGGTTGACACAGTTTCGGGGTTGCAGTTAACCATAATGGTTTCAAAACCCTCGGCAGCAAGCGCATAACTTGCGTGCACGCAGCAGTAATCGAATTCAATACCCTGGCCAATTCTGTTAGGCCCAGCACCTAAAATCATAACTTTTTTGCGTGCGTTGCCACTGCCTGCTTCTGAATTTGTGGCTGCTTGCACTTCGTTTTCTTGCGTATCATAAGTTTTGTAGTGGTATGCGGTGCTGCTTTCAAATTCAGCGGCACATGTGTCAACAGTTTTAAACGCTGGCACAACACCAAGTTTTTTGCGGCGTGAGCGCACGTCTGCCTCGTTTGAGTTTGTAAGGCTTGCAATTTGAGCATCGGAAAGCCCATAGCGTTTAAGCAGCAACATTGCATCTGCATCAAGTTCACCAAGGCTTAAATTGCACTTGCGCAGGTTTTCCTGGATGCGAATGATGTCTTGCATGCGGCATAAAAACCAAGGGTCAATTTTTGTTAGCTCGTGAATTCTTTCGACTGACCAGCCATTTTTAAGAGCTTTTGCAATGTAGAAAATGCGCTGTTCAGTTGGGCGGCTTACAAGTGGTTCAAGTTCTTCATCTGCAATGGCGCTAGCGTAGTCAAGACCGCCTTCCCCAATGCCTGCCATGCCGTTTTCAAGCGAGCGCATGGCTTTGCCCAACGCTTCCTCGAACGTGCGACCTATTGCCATAACCTCGCCAACAGCCTTCATGCGAGTTGTTAGGGTGTTGTCGCTGCCTTCAAATTTCTCGAAATCGAAGCGTGGCACTTTAACAACGCAGTAGTCGATTGTGGGCTCAAAACAAGCAGGCGTTTTCTTTGTTATGTCGTTTTGAATTTCGTCAAGCGTGTAGCCCACCGCAAGCTTAGCAGCAAATTTAGCAATTGGAAAGCCAGTTGCCTTTGACGCCAAAGCAGAGGAGCGTGAAACACGTGGGTTCATTTCAATAACAATCATGCGCCCGTTTTTTGGGTTGATTGCAAACTGCACGTTCGAGCCGCCAGTTTCAACGCCAATTTCTTCCATGATTGCAAGCGAGGCGCAACGCATGCGCTGGTATTCAACATCCGAAAGCGTTTGCGCTGGTGCTACTGTAATTGAGTCGCCAGTGTGCAC
>CAYVDR010000081.1:0-2007 GCA_964450625.1 uncultured Senegalimassilia sp. | reverse complement strand
GCAACAGAGTAGGCATAACCGCTGCGGGCGGTTTCAAGCCCCAAGTTTTCCATGCAAGCGTTAAACATTTTGCGGTCTTCGCCACGCTTTATAACGTCTAAGTCACAGCCAATAAGCTTCACGTTGTGCTGTTTTAAAACACCAGATTCAGCAAGCTCAACAGCACAGTTAAGGGCAGTTTGGCCGCCAAGCGTTGCAAGCAGAGCATCGGGCTTTTCAGCTTCAATTACTTTTGTTACAAATTCCGCAGTAATGGGCTCAATGTATGTGCGGTCTGCCATTGCAGGGTCTGTCATGATTGTGGCAGGGTTGGAGTTTATAAGAATTACCTTGTAGCCTTCTTGCTTTAGCACCTTGCAAGCTTGCGTGCCTGAATAATCAAACTCGCAAGCCTGGCCTATAACAATTGGCCCTGAGCCTATAACAAGAATTGAATGAATGCTGTTGTTTCTTGGCATGTTAAAACTCCTATTTCCCCTGTATGCTGGCTGTGTTTGTTTGCGCCGTACCAAAGCGCCAGCCGCTTAAGCGTTCGCGTGCGATGTCAATGTCCAAATAGTTTTCTTCACCTGCCATAAGGCGCATGAATGCGGTGAATAAATAATGCGAATCAACAGGCCCTGGGTTTGCCTCTGGGTGGTATTGCACACTAAACACCGGGATATCTAAAAACCTAATGCCTTCTGCAGTGCCGTCGTTTAGGTTTATGTGGGTAAGCTGAATTTTGCCGAAGCGTGCGTTTTCAACAACTGGTGCAACCCCAATTTCCGCCCAGTGCCGCAGGTCAGTTGTGTGTGCAGCTTCGCCACCTGAAAACTCTTTTACAAGCGGACCCAAGCTTTCAAACACAAGCGAAAAGCCATGGTTTTGCGCTGTAATTTCAACACGCTTGTTAAGCAAGTTCATTACAGGGTGGTTGCCACCGTGGTGGCCAAATTTCAGCTTCTCAATTTCAGCCCCTGCAGCCTTGCACACCATTTGGTGCCCCAAGCAAATGCCAAACACTGGTACGTTACCCAACAACTTTTGCACCTGCGTGTAAGTTTCGCTAACAGCACTTGGGTCGCCTGGGCCGTTACTTAAAAACACACCACTTGGCTGCATTGCCAAAACATCTTCGGCGCTTGTGTTCCACGGCACGCATGTAACATTTGCACCCGCGCGAACAAGGTTGTCGAGTATGGATGTTTTAACACCGCAATCGTATGCAACAACATTGAACTTGCCGGCCTTTGGTGCAGCCTTTGCAAACTCATGCGAGCTTGGAAGGTTTTTGGTGCTGTGGGAATAAGAGCTTTCGCATGAAACGCTGCGAGCAAGGTTTTGCCCAACCATTTGCGCAGATGTAAGCACCTTTTTGTGCAAGCTTTCTGCATTTGTGTCCGCCGTTGAAATTACCCCGCGCTGTGCACCAGTTTCGCGAATGTGTCTTACCAAAGCACGTGTGTCAATGCCTTCAATTGCAACAATGTTGTTGGCAGTCAAAAAATCTGGCAAGCTTTGCGCACTTCGCCAGTTGCTTGGCTGCGTGCACGCATCGCGCACAACAAGTCCACTGAGTGCTGGTTTTTTCGCTTGCACATCTTGCGCATTCACGCCGTAGTTGCCAATTTGTGGGTATGTCATTGCAACAATTTGGCCAGCGTAGCTTGGGTCGGTTATAACCTCCAAGTAGCCTTCCAAAGATGTGTTAAAACAAACTTCCCCAAACACTTCGCCAGCTGCCCCACATGCGCTGCCAGCAAAAACGCTGCCGTCTTCTAAAACAAGAAGCGCAGGCGTGCTGGCGGGTTTTGACGTGTTGGCAAGCAATTTATTAGACAATAAGCTCAAAGCGTGCCCCTTACTTTAAAAGTTTTTTACCGCACAAAGCGGTTGTTTAAACGTTGAAAGCAGTATAAACCATAAGCCAAATTTTGGGGCGCGCTTTATATAGCCTTTATTAAACTTTATCAAAAATGTTGTTAGCATTTGCAAGGGTTGGTTGCTAAGATAATTAGGTTGTGT
>CAYVDR010000080.1:0-6842 GCA_964450625.1 uncultured Senegalimassilia sp. | reverse complement strand
TCTAATGGCCAATGCCAATGTGCTACAAACTTTTAATACAGCCGCAGAATAAAGTTAAAGGTTGGCAAACCTAGCGCCTTGTATAGCTTCACTAAGTTTGTTGTAGGAAAAGTTATGCACCCTGAACAGCCCTTTAACTCCTAATCTTTTGATAGCGCAGCCACTGACCAATTCGTAAAGTGTTTGGGGTGGGTTTGGGGTATAATCTCAAAAAAGAAAAAATCCCCCATTAATTCGGAGGATTTTAAAAGCAACCAATGTTGCGCCGTTAGGCATTTACGCTAAAGCGTTATTTTGACGGGTGCCACTTTGACCAGTTATTGAAGTGACGCTGCAAAAGGTAACAAAGCAGAAAGGCTACGTCAATGACAAATTTAAGGAATTGCAAAAACTACTCTATTGGGCTGGATTTAGGCGTTGGCAGCGTTGGCTGGGCTGTCATAGATGAAAACGGTAAGCTGTGCAAGTTTAAGGGCAAGAAAACCTGGGGTTCAAGGTTGTTTCCTGAAGCCCAGTCAGCTAAGAGTAGGCGAATTTCCAGGTGTGCTCGCCGAAGGCTAAAAAGAAGAAAACAGCGCATTGCGGCATTGCAAGATGTATTTAGGGAAGAAATTGACGCAATAGACCCTACTTTTTTTAAAAGGCTTGAGGAATCAAAACTAAAAATAGAAGACAAGAGTTTTAATTTTAAGAAAACCTTATTTAAAGATTATTATAAATTTCCAACCATTTATCACTTGCGCGACTATTTAATGACTTGTGATGAAAAAGCAGACATCCGTTTAATTTACCTGGCACTGCACCACATTATGAAAGCAAGAGGGCATTTTTTAATTGCTAATAAAGGCTTAAAAGCAGGCGCTGACCCCAAAGAAGAGGTTGATGGGCTGCTTGACACGCTCAAAGCATTAATGGGCGCGCAACCCTGTAAGCCCGATAATAAACAGCTAATAATTGATGCTCTTGCAGGCAAGCTTAGGGAAAATGGCAACGAGAAAAAACTTAGCACAAGTGACATTGCTAAAAAAATAAATGAGGGGTTAGGGCAAACTATAACTAAAAAATTCCCTAAATTAGGGCAGGCAATTGTTGGTTTGAAGTGCAATTGGGGCGCTTTTGACGTTGTCGATGCGCCCGTAGGCGAAGATGATGCTAATTTTAAAATTTCAGAAGAAAAGGAAAGAGACAAATTTGAGAGCATTTGCCCTGCACAATTAGTTGCTTTATATAAAAATGTTAATACCTGCTATTTTGCTTATGTGCTTTCCGATTTGCTAGAGGTCGAAAACGAGAAAGTAGTTGGACTTTCAAAGTCGATGATTATTAAATATGAGCGGCATCAAAATGATTTAAAGAACTTAAAAAGCGTTTACGAAAAGTATTTTGGCATCAAAGAGGGTTCAGAATATTGGTATATGTTTGGTGGCCCTAAAGATTCAGATGGTAACTATGACATTGCAGAATTGCAAAATCAAAAAGATGATTTTAGGGGCTCTTACACTGCATATATTCTTGGTGAGAAGTTTATAAAAGGGAAAAACAGCGGCGATACAAGCGATGCCCATAAATTAATGATGAATAAGATTAAAACTGACTTGATGAATGAGGTTTCTGAAAAATATAAAGATAAACTTCCAAAGCATGATACAGATGAAAAGGAAAAGGAAAAGTGGTTTGGTACTTACCTTGAATTAATTGACGAAGACTTGCGAGAAAAAATTCTTAATTGCGATGATGCGTTTCTTCAAAAACAAAGGTACAAGTTTAATGGTGCCATTCCAAATCAGTTGCAGTGTGAAGAGCTGAAAGCAATTATCGATAACCAGAAAAAACACTATGGCTTTCTTGAAGAAGAAAGAAAGCATCTTGTTGACGTTTGTGAGTCAAGAATTCCTTACTACGTAGGGCCACTGAATAGCGGTCACTCTAAGAATGCTTGGGCTGTTAAAAAAGATGGCATTGAATCTGTTAGGGGCATTAGACCGTGGAATTATGAACAATACATTAACAGGGTAGCGAGTGCGCGCAAATTTATAACTAGAATGACATCTGATTGCCAGTACTTACATGGTCAGCCGTGCTTGCCTAAATGCAGCTTGCTGTTTCAGGAGTACTGTGTAAGGCAAGAACTAAACGGGCTTACAATTGAAGAAAAACAAAATGAAGGTTCTAAGCGTTGTGAAATTTTTGAACGCAAAATTACACAGTCTGAAGTAAATAAAATTTATAATGATCTTTTTCTTGATCTTGACAGAATTTATGTTAAAAAAAAGGATGTAATTTCATACTTCAATGAAAAACTTGGACATGATGTTAAAAACATTAAGGGCTTAAGCAACGATAAATCCTTTAGCTCGTCGCTGTCGTCTTACCACCATTTAAAGGATCCTAAATACGGTAATGTATACGACTGCCTTGAAACAGACCAGCTAGAGGATGTTATAAAGTGGGCAACAATTTTTGAAGATGAAGAAATTAGACAAAAAGTTTTAAGTGAAGAACTGTCTAATAAGCTTAATGAAGACCAGATCAAAAAACTTGCCAGGTTACGATGTCAGGGCTGGGGAAATTTATCTAAGAAATTGATAAATGGCATTACGACTAAAAATATTTTATGTGGCAGGGGGCTTACACTGATCGAGTTGCTAAGAAATGGTGACCCATTGGCTAGGCAGGAGGACAGGGACACTGATACAACACTTTTGCAAAAGGTGCTGTATAACAAAAAACTTGGCTTTAGTGAAGCTGTTGATTTGTTTAATAAGGAATACTTAGAAAAGGATGACAACAAAAATGAAATTAAGTTGTCGATTGATGAAATGTGGGCATCGCCCACCTATAAGCGCGCGGTAAGGCAAGCAGAAAAAGTTGTTGATGAAATTGTCAAAATTGCAAATCATCCCCCCAAACGCATTTCAATTGAAGTTACAAGGGAAGAAGGCGAAAAAGTCCAAACAAAAAAACGTAAGGACAAAATAGAAGCCCTTTTAAAGCTGTGGGAGAAAGATGCTAAATTATTGCCTAAAAATGAATGTGAGAAACTGGAAAAGGAGCTTAAAGATTATTCAAGTAAACTTGATAACGATAAGTATTACCTTTACTTTAAACAACAGGGAAAATGCCTGTATTCCCAAGAACCGTTAGATATTAATAGATTGGAGACATGCCAGGTAGATCACATTATTCCGCAATCTTACACGGACGATAACAGTTTATCTAACAGGGCACTTGTTAAGGGCGACATCAACCAGGCTAAAGGCGACGACCTGCTTTTAACGCAAAAAACTATTAAAGAACGAAAAGACTGGTGGATGCGTTTAAATAAAAATAAAGACGTAATGCCTGATAAAAAATTCAAAAATTTAACGTGCGGCAAAATAAGCGATCGCATGAAGTTGCAGTTTATTGAAAAGCAGCTTACTGAAACATCGCAAATTGCCAAATTTACTGAAGAATTACTTAGAGAAAAGTTCCGCAAAAAGGGTGAAAACGCTGAATTTAAAAATGTTGAATTCAAAAAAGTACGAGCATCATTTACTTCAAGCATCAGAAGCATTTACAACTTTCCTAAAGCAAGGTGTTTGAATAATTTCCATCATGCCCACGATGCATTTTTTGCAGCTTGTATATCTCATTTTATTGCCTGCGCTTACCCATTTTTTGATGACGAAAAGAAAATGATTCGTGCAATTCGCAACTTCATAGAGGAAGAAAACAAACGAATTCAAGAAACAAAGAAAGCCAAAGGAAGCTTAAAAGCTAGAGGAAGTTTTCTTGTTTATAAGTTTGGGCACACGGTTGTAAACAAGAAAACAGGCGAAATTTCTTGGGAAGGCGAGCAGTTTATTGATTATATAGATAAGGTTCTTGGTCACAATGATGTTTTTATTAGCCGGCTTGTTGGAAAAAAGTCTGGCGCCTTTGCAGATGAAACCGTATATTCCCCTAATTCCAAGCAAAAGAATTTACAACCTGCATTTAAGAACCCCCATGGTGGTTTATTAGACCCTAAAAAATATGGTGGGTTTAGAAACTTCACCAATTCTTATTACACAGTTGTGGAGGTATTAGACAAAAAAGGAAGGAAACAGGTTAAGCTGTACGAAGTTCCCATTATTGATGATTGTGGCTTTAAAGAAAAAGATGATTTAGAGCAATATATAAAAAAGCTGTGCAAACAAAAAGGCGTTAGTTTTAATAAAATTTTAAAACGTCAAGTGTTCATGAATGACATGGGTAATACGGTTATTTTTAGAAAAGAACGGTTTAGATTAGGGAGCGCAGACAGGATTAGGTTTGAAGTAAATTTAAATTTGCAAAAAAGTGATGTTACCTTACTGCGTGAAATCGACAAAGCTTGTAGCGACAAGCCATATAACAGAAGGTTGCTAACAGCAGGCAACCTAGAGCAGTTGTATGAACACATTTTGTGCCGCCTTAAATCGGTTTGCTCTAAAGGGCATTACCTGGATAAATTTAGGCTTGAGCTTAAAAATCGTACTGAAAAATTCAAGGGCATAACTGATAAAAAGAATAAAAAAGGCGAAATAGTTAAGACAAAAGAAATTGTTATGGCAGAAACAATTCAAAGTATTCTTAATTACATTACTGGTAACCGTGACAGGGCTAAACTTCCATCAATTGGCAAGAATGAGTGGAGGTTTACAATTACGCTTGGAGGAAGTAAAGCTCCAATTTCTGAATTCGTGTGGGTTGACCAGTCGGTGACGGGAATGTTTGAGAAGTTTACGCAAATTAAAAAGAATAAGGAAGGTAACTCGTGGGCTTTAGAGCGCTTGTAATAGAAGATGCTGTGAAATTGAGCTACCGTGGTGGCTCGGTTTGTGTTAAATATTCCGATGGCAACAAAAAGATGGATTTCTTGGATCATTCATCAACAATTTTAATTTCCTCACCGCGCACATACATTAGCTCTTATTTGCTAAGCGAGTGTGCTAAAAGAAACATTCCAGTTATTTTCTGTAATGAAAAATACTTGCCTGTGGGGCATTCAATTCCCCTTTTTCCTGTTCACAATTGCGCAGAAATTGTTAAAGGGCAAATAAAGTGGGGCACTACAATAAAAAAGCAACTGTGGCAGCACATTGTTGTGGATAAAATTTCAAAGCAAAGTGCTGTTTCAGCTGCTTTGGGCGCTGAAAGTTGCGCGGCAAAGCTAAAAGGGTTTGCAAATGAGGTTAAAACTGCCGATAATTCAAACAGAGAAGCTGTGGCATCGCGTTTTTATTTCAAGGAAGTGTTTGAAGAGGGGTTTACGCGAAGGCTTGAAAATGACATAAACCCTTGCCTTAATTTTGGTTACGCCGTAATGCTTTCCAAAATTGCCAGGGAAATTCTCTCGCACGGCTATTCAACAATTTTTGGCATATTTCACGATTCAAAAACAAACCAGTGGAACTTAGCGTCCGACTTTATTGAACCTTTCCGGCCGCTTATAGACTACATGGTGCTAACCTCTGAAAACAAAAAGCTTGATAAAGCCATGAAAGTAAAGTTGCTTGGAAGTTTTGAAAAGCCAATTCGCTACCGCAATGCAAACAGAAAGCTGTCGACTGTTGTTGAGATGATGGTGGCAGATTATTTGGATGTTTTAGAGCGTGAACAGGAAATTAGCGAACTTGACACATACGAGTTGCCATGTCTGGAAGATTAAAGTTCATGAGAATTATAGTTATGTTTGATTTGCCAACGCTTAGTGCAAACGATAAGCGTCAGTACCGCAAGTTTCGCAAGTACTTAATAAAGAATGGCTACATTATGATGCAAGAATCCGTTTACTCTAGGGTTGTGCCAAGTGAAAAGGCTGTTCCTGGTTTGCTTAGGCATTTGAAGGAGCATAAGCCTGCAGCAGGTTCGGTTGCAGCACTTACAATTACCGAGCAACAGTATGCAGGCATTGATTATATTTGTGGCGACAAATTTGGTGGTGACTACATTGATTCGACTGAAACGGTTGTTTTCCTATGAACTTAAAGTTTAAAAACATGAATTTTGAAATTGAGCTTACGCCAAATTTTGTAAACTGCCTTGAGGTTCAAAATAAGGAGTATTTCAGCCGCATTACGCTTGCGCTTTTGTCGCAGCTTGGTGAAGTTGCTTGTGAACCATACTTTCTTTTTAACGACAAGGGCAAGTCGGTAAGCGTTAAAAATAAGCTAATTGTAATTAACACGCTTCCGCAAATTCCTGTTGCGGACAAAAAGTCGCTCTCGGGGGTTTGGGATGCCATTTCTAATGACATGCGCCTTGACATTGAATCGTACGATGAGTTCATGAGCCTTGCTAACAGAATGTTTGAGATAATTCGTATTCATTCGCTTGGGCTGCATTCAAGCATGGATTTTATGCTAGAATTCGATGAAAAGCTGGTCATGAAGTGTTTCGGCTTTGAACCTGACAGCACAACGTCAGATAAGCTCATTGATAATTTAATAGCGTTCTTTGAAATTTTAATTGATGCGGGCAGTATCAAGCCAGTTGTTTTTGTTAATTTAAAAAGTTTTTTAACAAAAAACCAGCTTGAACTTGTTGCCGAACAAGCTTTTTTAAACAAAATTCCCTTGCTTTTATTGGAGTCTTGCTGCGATTCTAATAAGTATGAAAGGGAGCAAAAAATAGTCGTTGACCAGGACTTAATTGTTTTTGATCAACGGGGCAATGCTGGTTGTTTTTAGTGAATTTTGCCGCCAATGTTTTGGAGCGGCGACACTTTGACCAGTTATTGCCCACAGCAGCGGTTACAATTTACATGAAGCGCGTTTTGGAGCGGCGACACTTTGACCAGTTATTGCCCAGTCAGCTGGCGGGCAGGCTTGTTGAGG
>CAYVDR010000079.1:2060-6852 GCA_964450625.1 uncultured Senegalimassilia sp. | reverse complement strand
GCTATGAAACGTTTCTTCTAGTTATGTCCCCTCGCGGGGAAAAGGGCTAATCAAAGTTCATTGAACTAAGAAAGAGGTATCGCCAATAATTGATTTAACTGTATTTCCGTCCCCTTACGAGGTTAATAACAAAGTATAGCAGGTTAAGGCATGGAAACCAGGTGGTAATTAATAGGTGCTACTTTACAAGCAAAACTGCCAGTGTGCTTGCTTTATAGCAAACTTTCTGGGTCAACATCAACAGAAACGTTGACCCATTTGTCTGGCTTTCTTTTGCGAAAGTAAGGTGCTAGAACTGTTGACATGTTTGTGGCTTCTGGCGCTTTTACAAGCACATGCCAGCGGTAAGAACGGCGCAGGCGCGAAAGCACACAGGCTGTTGCAGGCATAACTTCCCAACCGTTACAATTGTTGCTAGCTATTAAGGCGCGAAGGTCTACTTCTATTTTTTTTGCAAGAGCTTCAACATCGCCTTCATGCACGCCCCACACGCGCACGTTAGCCAAGCGCACATATGGCGGATAGCGAAGAAGTGCGCGTTTTTGAAGCTCACCTTCCAAAAACATTTCCCTGTCATAAGTTGCCGCAGCTTTAATTGCCGCCGCGTTTGGGTCATACGTTTGCACTATAACATGGCCTTCAAGCTGCGCCCTGCCAGCACGACCTGCCACTTGTTGTACCAGTGCAAACGTGCGCTCAGCACTTCTGAAATCGGGCAGCTGCAACTGAGTGTCGGCGTTTATTACACCAACAAGAGTTACATCGTTAAAGTCAAGGCCTTTTGCAATCATTTGTGTACCTAAAAGCACAGCCGCTTTTGAATTAGCAAACTGCGACAAAAGCCTTGCATGCGCACCCTTGGCTTTTGTTGTGTCAGCGTCCATACGAATAATTGGGACATTAGCAAGCCTTAAGGTATTGTCCAAAACGCCCCTAAGTTCACTTTCAACGCGTTGGGTACCTGCACCAAACTTGCGAAGGTATGGGCTTTTGCACTTTGGACAAACAGACATGCTTTGCCGCTTATAGCCGCAGTGATGGCAAATTAAAAAATTTCCATGCTCATGGTAAGTAAGCGATGTGTCACAACGTGTGCACTTTGGAACAAAACCACATTCGCGGCAAAGCAAAAACTTTGCAAAACCGCGCTGGTTAAGCATTAAGACAACCTTCTGGCCTGCGCTTAAGCTTTTACTCAATGCAGAAATTAATGCAACGCTAAACATTGCACGGTTGCCCGCTTGAAATTGTGCCGCCATGTCAACAACGCGAATGCTTGGCATAGGCGAGCCGTTCACGCGCTCAGGCAAAACAACATGCTGCCAATTACTGCGTGTTTTACAAGCATGAAGTGCTTCAATGCTTGGCGTAGCAGAGCCTAATACAACTGTTGCTCTGCTTTGCTGCGCCATGTAAATTGCCACTTTACGCGCATTGTAACGTGGTGCTTGGTCCTGTTTGTATGTGTTTTCATGCTCCTCATCAATTACAATTAAACCTAAATTGCTAACGGGGGTAAACAGAGCACTTCTGGCACCTACAACCACGCGCCCCTTACCACTTGCAATAAAATCCCATTCATCAAAGCGCTGCCCAGCCGACATTTTTGAATGGATTACAGCAACATTGTTTCCAAAACGCGAACGAAAACGGCTGACAGTTTGCGGGGTTAGCGAAATTTCTGGCACAAGCACAATGGCGCTTTTACCCTTATCTACAACATTTTTAATTGCCTGAATGTAGACTTCCGTTTTGCCAGAGCCTGTAACACCATCTAACAGTACAACCTGTGAAGAGGACTTTGAAGTTGCAGTGTTAATGACCTCTAAAGCTTTAGCTTGGTAAACGTTAAGCACATGCCCTTTGCAATCGCCAAAACTCGAAGTTGCCCTCTGAACGTCATCGGAAACATCAAAGCGCATTCTGCGCTGAGTTTTAAGTTGGACTACCCCCCTGCTTTCAAGCGCTTTTAATGTGGCCGTACATGAACTGCCAAGCTCGTTAGAAATTTCGGTAGTTTTCAACCTCTTGCAAGTTTTAAGAAGATTAACCACTTGCAACTGCTTAACAGAATTATTTGCAGGTTCAAATGAATTTATGCTTGGCGTTGCAACAACCCATACATCTGCCACTTCGCCTACAGCAGGCTTTTCAATGTGCCACTTACCACTGGGATCTTTTTTAACTTTCGGAATTGAGCCAAAAGGTGTAAACAACCTAACGCAAGCATTTAGCGGAGCAATGTAGTATTGATGCAGCCACAACGCACATTTTGCTGCGAGTTTATTGTAGAGAGGTTTTGTTTCAACGCTTTTGATGTTTTTGATTTTTATTTTTGGATTTAGCTTTGCCCAAGCAGGTAAGTTGGCTTGTTCGGCATCTGCTGTGTCGAGCACAAACCCAATTGCAAACCGTGTGCTGAAGGGTACTAAAACAGCACAACCAACTTGACACTTTTCAGTCAAGTTGGTTGGAATTGCATAAGTGTACGGAGCATTTAGCGCCTGCGTTTTAATGTCAAGCGCAACCTGGGCAAGTTTCATTTACGGCGTAATTAGTTACTAAGCCCGCAAGCTTTTCGAAGCTTGTCAACCATGTTGGTTTGCTCCCATGTAAACTCTGGCAGTTCCCTGCCAAAGTGGCCATAAGCTGCGGTTTTGCGATAGATTGGGCGGCGTAAGTCAAGCTCATCAATAATGGCTCCAGGGCGCAAATCAAACACTTCGTTTATTGCAGCTTCAATTTTTTCAGTGTCAACAGCCTCTGTTCCAAACGTTTCTACAAATAAAGAAACTGGGTGAGCCACGCCAATTGCATAAGCCACTTGCACTTCACAGCGACGAGCAAGCTTTGCGGCAACAACGTTCTTTGCCACCCAACGTGCGGCGTAGGCAGCGGAACGGTCAACCTTTGTGCAGTCCTTGCCAGAGAATGCACCGCCGCCATGCCTTCCCATGCCGCCATAAGTGTCCACTATGATTTTGCGACCAGTAAGCCCAGCATCGCCCATAGGCCCGCCAATAACAAAGCGTCCAGTTGGGTTTATGTGAATTTCAGCGTCTGGGGCAAGTGCTACGCCTTCAGCTTCAAGTGTTGGCATAACAACGTGCTTAATGATGTCATTTCTAATTTGTGTGGCGTCAATTTCGTCTTTATGCTGGGTTGACACAACAACTTTCTCAACATAAACAGGCACATTATCAATGTAGCGCACAGAAACTTGCGTTTTACCATCGGGGCGCAAATAAGCAAGTGTGCCGTTTTTACGCACATCGGTTAGGCGCGCCGCCATGCGGTGCGCCAGATAGATTGGCATAGGCATAAGCGTTGATGTTTCGTCGCATGCATAGCCAAACATCATGCCTTGGTCACCTGCACCGATTTTGTCATAGTGGTCGCTTCCGGTTTGCTGCGCCTCAAAGCTTTCATCAACACCCTGTGCGATGTCGGGGCTTTGGCCATGGATTGCATTCAGTACGCCGCACGTGTCGCAGTCAAAACCATATTTTGCACGGTCATAGCCAATATCTCGCAACACCCCACGCACAATTTCGGTAACGTCCACGTATGCCTGAGTGCGAATTTCGCCAGTAACAGTTATTACGCCTGTTGTGGCAAGTGTTTCGCATGCGCAACGCACTTGTTTTGGGTCGGCTGCAACGCCAGTAGGCGAAATGTAACCCTTCTTTGCGAGGTCAATTTCCTTTGCCAAAATTGCGTCAAGCACAGCATCGGAAATCTGGTCGCAAATTTTATCTGGGTGACCTTCTGTTACTGATTCCGATGTAAACAAATAAGATTTTTTATTCTCAGTCATTTGTTTAACCCCTTTGTTTTTTAAAGCCTTGTTTTATAAATTGCTTTATACCCTTGTAAGCATGTAAATGAAGCGAAAACCATGCAAAGTAAATAAAAGCTACTAAAAAGCACGCAACGCATGCCTTCTAGTAGCTAATGGGCTTAAGTGCTTGGTTTTAGCTAGCCAGTAAAGAACTTTAGTTACTGTTGTTCTTCTGCTGCTGTTGCCTGTGTTTCTTTTGGTATTGCTTTTTGTAGTTCACCTTTTTAGGCGCATTTGTAGGCTTTTTGCTTTGTGTCGTTTGTTTTTCATTTGCACTTTCACTCTTAGGCTTTGAAGTTGTTGCCTCTTGTGCATTTGTAACAGTTGCATTTGCGTCTATAACGCCCGCACCAGTTGCTGCTGCCGCTTTTTTAGGTGCAGCAGGCAGGCGGTTTAAGAACCAGCGAGGGATCTCATCGCCATACTTTTGGCGCAACTTAGCAAACTTAGGTTCGCTGGATTTCCAAATTGAATAAAGTGGCGTTGCAATAATTAGCGAAGAATAGCAGCCGCAAATTAGACCAACTGACATTGCAAGAGCGAAGTCACGAAGTGTTTCCCCGCCGAAAATTAACATTGCTGCAACTGGAATGAATGATGTAATGGAAGTGTTCAGCGAACGAATTAAAACTTCGTTTACAGAGTGGTTTGCCATGGTCATAAATGTGCACTTTGGTGCGTCGCCTTTCATGTTTTCGTTTATGCGGTGGAACACAACCACTGTGTCGTAGAGCGAGTAGCCCAAAATTGTGAGCAAAGCCGCAATTGTGTTTGGTGTAACTTCGCGCCCAACAAGCACATAAACGCCAAGCACAATGACTAAGTCGTGCAAAAGTGCAATGACTGCGCACACCCCCATTTTGTAGTCGCGAAAGCGGATTGAAATGTACAAAATGATAAGCAGCAACGACACCAAGAACGCAATTGCCGAGCTTTGTATAACACTTGTGC
>CAYVDR010000079.1:0-1960 GCA_964450625.1 uncultured Senegalimassilia sp. | reverse complement strand
ATAAGCAGCAACGACACCAAGAACGCAATTGCCGAGCTTTGTATAACACTTGTGCCCCAGTCAGGTCCAATTGTTGTTACTTCAAAACTGTCGGAACTCCAGCCAAATTGGTTAGCAACCTGGTTTGCAGCAGAAGCTGCGTCTTCAGCCGATGTTGTTGTAGTGCGCACCAAGAAACCAGCTTGACCATCGGATGTTGTTGTTTGAATTACAGGGTCAGCTTCACCTGCGTTATTAAATGCTTGACGAAGTTGGTCTGTTGATACATTGTCGCCACCTTGATGGAATGTAATTGATGTGCCGCCGACAAATTCAATGCCGAAGTTAATGCCACGGATGCCAACAAGTGAGATTACAACAACCATGGCACATGCAGCAATAATCAGGAATGGTTTGCGGTAACCCAAAATGTTAAAGTCGCGCTTGATAAAGCGTCCTTTAATGCTATGTTTGCTTTCAGCCTCTTTCTCACCTGTGAAGTAGGGAACTGCGTTTTGGCAGTCCTTAACACCCCAAAAGCCTGGGTGCTTTGCAATTGATTTTGGTGCAAGCAAACGAATGATTGGAGCTTTGAAAATTAGCATCATAACGATGTCGCACATAATGCCCAAAGCCAGCGTTAAACCAAAGCCTTTAACTGATGCGCTTGCTAAGAAGAATAGCGTGAGCGCTGACACAAGAGAAACCAAGTCGGCATCGATGGACGTTAAAATGCCGTGGCGCACGCCAGTAATTGAGGCAGCACGCACACTGCGCCCCATGCGTATTTCCTCGCGGAAGCGTTCAAGCGTTAGAATTGACGAGTCGGCAGCCATACCAATTGTAAGCACAACGCCAGCAATACCAGCCATTGACAAGCTGAACAAGCCAAAGTGTGAAAGCAAAGCCAGCAAGCCTAAGTACAAAACTGCGAACACACCCATGGCAGCAGCTGTTAGAAGACCTAAGCCTTCGTAGAAGAACAGCAAGTAAAGCATAACTAGCAAAAGACCAATTGCTGCAACTAAAACGCCTGATGTTAAAGCATCTTGACCAAGCGTTGGACCAACAACTTGGCTCTGTTCAAACTCAAAGCTTACAGGCAGTGAGCCAGATTCCAAAACGGTTTGCAAGCTTTGAGCACCGTTGCGGTCATAGCCACCTGTGATTGACACTTGCCCGCCTGTGATTTCGGACTGCACTGCAGGGGCTGACTGAACTTCACCGTCTAAGATGATTACAATTTTGCCTTTTGAAGAAGCAAGTTCTTTTGTTGCATCTGCAAATGCTTGGGTGCCTTCAGAGTCGAGTGTCACGTTAACAGCATAGTTACTGCTAGTTTCTGATGCACGCCCAATGTCAACTTTAGTGATGTTGTTACCTGTGATCATTGGGGTGTATGTGCCCTCTTCAACCGTTAGGTGAGTCGTTTCGCCTGACAAAAACTTGTTACCAAAGTCGTCCGAAATTGTTGAGTTTTCACCGTAATTTCCATTGTCAATTTTAGTTTTCACATCGCTGTCTGTGAAGGAATCTAGGCGTGCAAATTCAAGTTTACCCGTTTTGCCAATTGTTGAAAGCGCAGTTTCGGTGTCGGACAAACCTGGAATTTGAACAAGAATTTGGTCATTATTTTGCAATTGCACGACAGCTTCAGATGCACCAAGAGCATTAACGCGTGACTCAATAATAGAACGCGATTTTTCCATGTCATCCGACGAAACTGAACCGCCATCAGAGCTTTTTGCAGAAAGCACAACAGATAAACCACCCTGAATATCTAAGCCTTGGTTGATTTTTTCCTGTGGCGGGGTAAATAAACAAACCGAACCAATAATTAAAATGGTAGTAAGAACTAAAAGCCAAACATTGCGGCGGTTAACGCCAGTACCCTTCTTCTTTTTCTTTTTGGCTTGTTGTGCCTGTGCCATTTAAATTCTCCTTGCTAACTAGTACACAAAAACGCGCATATAAGATGCGC
>CAYVDR010000078.1:0-6859 GCA_964450625.1 uncultured Senegalimassilia sp. | reverse complement strand
TTGTGCTTGTTAGCTCTTGAATTTTGTGTTCGTTGTTGGCTTTAAGGGTTTCAATGTCGCCCTCAAGTTTTCTGCATTGTTTTTCGTACCACAAAAGCCGCGCGCGTGCTTCTTGAACGTGCTGGAACAATAACTCTTGGGCGTTGTTAGTGCCTTCAAAGGTGTTGTAGATGTGCTGCTGCTGTTGTCTAATTTTGCTTTTGTAAGACTTTATTTTTGGCCACCACTGTGTAATAAAGGCATTATACAGTTCGCAAAACTCAGCAGCAGTGCTTGCTTCGCATAAATTATACATTGTTTCTTCAAGCACTACATTCATTAAACCCACAGCAAAAGCATCATAATTGGTGAGTGTTTTTGCTTTTTGTTCCAGCAAGTTAAGAGATTCTAAAATTTGCACGCCTTGATACGTTTTTTTTGCTGAAAGGGAATTGCGCACTTCTTGGCGGTATTTATACAAAACTTTGCTTATGTAAACAATGTTGCTTGCCTGCATTAATGCACTATATGTAAACAATAAATCCTCAGCAAATTTTAGTTCTGTATTCACTTTTAAATTATGCTCGCGAAGAAAGGCGACTCTAAAAGCTTTTGTGCACATGCTAGGTGTTGTGGTAAAGAATAACTCGTCGCCCAAGTTTTCAGGTTTTGCGCTGCCCGAAAGTTTAGGTACATTCGTGCACAACACTACGTCTTTGTCTTCATGCCAGTAGCTTATTCCAAAAATGGCAATATCAGCTTCGGCTTGCGTGAGTGCCGCATTTAACTGGGCAAGCAAGTTATTGTCCACAATGTCATCTGCATCTATAAAGCAAACATAGTCACCTTTAGCAGCATCAATGCCGCAGTTTCTTGTTGCAGAAGGCCCTTGCATTGTTTCGTGTAAAGCAACTATGCGTTTATCGTTTGAAGCAGCAGCCTTAATAATTTCAGGGCTGCTGTCGGTAGAGTTGTTGTCAATAAGTAAAAGCTCAAAGTTGCTATACGTTTGCCCTTGAAGCGAGCTAATGCACTTTTGCAGGTATTTTTCTTTGTTGTAAACAGGCACAACAATGCTAAATTTAAAATTATTGGCATTTTTGGTTGTGCCCAGTGGTTCGCATGTGCTCAAGCAATTTTCTGAAGTAGACTTTGATTGCATTTTTACCTCTTTTGAATTTAAACTAACTATTGAATTGCTTCTAATTCTTATTATACAGGTAACAATTTCTTTAGACCTGTTGAGCATACAGGCAGCATGATAATTCAAGCATAATCAACTTTGCTGCCCCCCTGTTGTGCAAGTGCTATGTTCTTGTAGCATTTGTGCTTTACACGCTTCATTATGTGTTAATATTCCAACCCGCATTGCAAAGGTTTGCAATTGCATTTTCTTTATGCGGAGGAATGGCCGAGTGGTTGAAGGCGGCAGTCTTGAAAACTGTTGAGCCGCAAGGTTCCGTGGGTTCAAATCCTACTTCCTCCGCCATTTTTTTATCCCACACTTTTTTAAACAACACGCCATTGTTGGTTTAAGCATGTTTTTCTAAGATTGCTTAACGAAAGTCAGCTTTTTCTTCCCCTTCTGTAAAATGAGTATTACCGCAGAAACAAGTAACAAAAACATCTAACCTTACCTTACACGAAAGAAAGGCTTAACACACATGAAATTTGCTGCTGCTCGTGCAATAAGTGCTACATCAACTTGGGTGCTTAAAAATATCTTTCACCGCCCTGCTGCTAACTTCCCAGGTAAGGTTGCGCTTTACGTTGACAAAAATCTTATAGCGCACTTAAAACCCAAGCTTAAAAAAGGAAGCATTTGCGTTGTTGGCACAAACGGCAAAACAACGGTAAGCAATTTAATCGCTAATGTTTTGGAACAAGCGGGCAACAGTGTAATTTGCAACCGAGAGGGCGCAAACCTAGATTCTGGTGTTGCAACTGCACTTTTGCATGGCGACAAGTGCGACTGGGGCGTTTTAGAAACCGATGAGCTTTGGCTAGCTAAAATTTTGCCGCAGCTAAAATCGAAGTACGTGCTGTTGCTAAACTTGTTTCGCGACCAGCTTGACCGCTGCGGCGAAATTGATCGCATACAGCAAAGCATTGTTGGTGCGCTTGAAAAATCGCCTGATACAGTGCTAGTTTACAATGCCGATGACCCGCTGTGTGCTACAATTGCCGCACTTGCAGCAAAAAGTGCTGCGCGTAAAAAAACGCCATCAATTGCCTTTGGCACAAGCGAGAGCATGTTGCTTAGGCAAAACAAAGTAAACGATGCCACCATGTGTCAGCGCTGTTCAAGCATGCTTGAATACACTTGGCGTCAATATGGGCAGCTTGGCGAATGGTATTGCCCTGCATGCGGGTTTGAGCGCCCAAAACTCAATTACGAAATTCAAAATATTAAGCTTACGTCAAGTGACATCTCATTTGAACTTGCAAACACAAGCCAAAAGTGCACAAAGCCTTATGCGCTAAATGCGCCATTTAGCAGTGCTTACATGGCGTACAACTTAGGTGCAGTTGCCACAATTGCAAGCATTTTGGGAGTCGAAGAGCAGTGCATAAACAAAGCTTTTGAAGTTTTTAAGCCGAACAATGGCAGGCTTCAAACTTACAATATTGCTGGCAAAGAAATTCTTTTAAACCTTGCAAAAAACCCCACTGGGTTTAACCAAAATTTGAAAATTATCACGCAGGATAAATCACCTAAAGTTGTTGCGTTCTTCATTAACGACAAACAGGCCGACGGTCACGATGTGTCGTGGCTTTGGGATGTTGATTTTGAAGAAGTTGCCAGCTTGCACACGTTGCAAGCATTTGCTGGTGGCATTCGTGCGCTTGACATGGCAGTGCGCTTGAAATATGCAGGCGTAAGCCCCAAAGTTGTGCAAAGTGCTCAAGAATTTTTGGCATGCGTTAATGCCCAGCCTGAAGGCACGAAAGCATACATTATTGCAAACTACACAGCGCTGCCGCAATGCAAAGCAGCGCTTGATGCAGCAGCAAGCAACAACAAACTTCCAAATGAGCAGGTGGCAGAAACGCAGGTCACAGCTGGCAAAAGCAATAACAGTAACTTACCTGTGAGTAAAATTACAAATTCACCTTCCAGTGCAACTTCGCATACAATTGAGTCTTTAAACTCAAGCGGTGTAGAAAGCATTAAAACACCCATTGTTATTGCGCACATATTTCCCGACCTTTTGAACTTGTACGGCGATGGCGGCAATGTGCGCGTGCTTGAGCAGCGCTTAAAGTGGCGAGGCATCCCAGTTGAGGTCAAACGCGTGATGTATGGTGACATTCTTGACTTCAGTAGCGTTGATCTAGTAATGATGGGCGGAAGCCCCGATGCCGAGCAAAAACTTGCAAGTGAAGGCATCCAAAAAATGCAAAAGGGTCTTAATTGCTACATTGACAGTTACGGGCCTATGCTTGCAATTTGCGGTAGCTTTCAAATGCTAGGCCATGAATGGCTTTTAGATGGGCAAAGCGTGCCTGGTCTTGGCGTTATTGACATGACAACAAAGCGCCCAGGCACTTCGGCTAACAGGCTTGTGAACAACATTGCACTTAAAAGCGACATTGCAAAAGCACCTGTTGTTGGCTATGAAAACCACGCTGGGCGCACTTATTTAGGTGATGGGGTAAAGGCTTTTGGTAGCGTAATTTCAAACACTGGCATGGGCAATAACAGCGAAACTAAGCAGGATGGCATTCTTTATAACCATGTTATAGGCACATATTTACATGGCCCCCTGCTTGCCAAAAACCCCGAAATTGCAGACTGGTTGCTAACATATGCGCTTTGCAGGCATGACTCGCGAACAGGCGAAATGCCGCCTAGCCTTGCGCCATTAGACGATGCACTTGAAAATGCTGCCAATGAGTTTATGGCACACAAACTTGCAGCATTATAGTTTTAAGCGTGCAAGTTTTATGTTCGCTTTGCCAAGATGGTAAAATGCGGAACTATTGTAACCACTGCAAACAAGGAGTGCTATGGCATTCAATAAAAATAGCAGCAACTTAGACAACATTCCAAACCCAGGTCAAAGCGGCCAACCTGCTTTTAAAGCTGCCTATACACCATCTTCGCAAGGTGGCGCTGCAAACATGGCATACCGCAACCAATCAGGTCACGGCAATGCAACCGACCCAACATCGTATTCGCGTCAAAACCCAGTATATTCAACGGCTAACAAAAAAAAGGGCAGGGGGAAGAAAATTGCTCTAGGCGTTGTAGCTGCGGTTTTGGTTGTTTTAATTGGGTGCGGTACTGCGGCTGCCGTTTGGTGGAACAACATAAACCAGGAACTTACTCACGGCACAAAAACCCAGGAAGAGCTCGATAACATTCAAGACCAACTTGTGCCAACAGTATCTTACAACGAGCCTTTTTACATGATGCTTATAGGCTCTGATGTTCGCGAAAATTCAGATGAAGAGGGTGCACGCTCCGACACAAACATTCTTGTGCGTGTTGACCCTACAACCAACAAAGTAACCATGGTGTCCATTCCACGCGACACCATGATAGACATCGACGGCTATGGCACTAACAAGTTCAATGCTGCTTACAACTACGGTGGTGCAGCGGCTGTAATTCGTGAAGGCACGCAACTTACGGGCATCAATTGCTCGCATTACGCCGAGGTAAACTTCGATGCGCTAATAAATTTGGTTGACACTGTTGGCGGCATTGATGTTATGGTGGACGAGCGCATTGACGACACCGATGCTGACTATTGGGAAGATTCTGCAGGCTACCAGCACATTGTTATTGAAGCTGGTCAGCAGCATTTAAACGGGCATCAGGCATTGGTGTTTGCAAGAAGCCGCGCCTATGTTGACGGTGACTTCACACGCACATCCAACCAGCGCAAAGTTATTGAAGCTATTGCGAACAAGGTTTTATCGCTTTCCGTAACGGAAATGCCAAGCGTTGTTCAAGCAGCTGTTAAATGCGTCACAACCGACATGAAAGCGGAAGAAATTTTGTCGCTTGCAAACCAGTTTAAAAACAACGGTGCAATCACAATGTATTCAGCGTTGTTACCTTCAATTACAGGCGATGTAAATGGTACATCTTATGTTTTTTGCGATGAAGATGCCACAGAGCAAATGATTAAAACCGTTGAAGCAGGTGGTGACCCAAGCTCCATAAAAGGCAGCACAAGCAAGCTTGCGCAAAAATATGGTGTTAGCGGGTCATCTAGTTCAAGCTCGCACTCGGGCAACGACCTTTCGGGCAGCAGTTCGTCATCATCGTCTGGCTCTAGCGGCACTTATGCTGGCAATGATTACAACTCGGGCAGCTCAGGCACGTACTCTGGCAACGGCTATTCAAATGGATACTCTTACGGCTCGGGCTCGTCAAGCGGCACATACAGCAACAGCTCTGGCACATATGGCAGCACAGGTTCAAGTACTGGAACTGGTACAGGAACGAGCAACGGGTATAGCGCAGGCACGGGCACTGGCAGCACAAGTGGTGGCTACTCAAACGGCTACAACTACTAGCCTGTAATTGTTCCGCCACCTACAACAACGTTGCCGTTGTACAGCACCAATGCCTGCCCAGGGGCAGGGCGTGGTACAGGTTCACTAAATGTTACAACAAGTTCGCCGTCGTGCATGCATGCAATGCCTCGCTGCATCTTTTGCCTGTAGTGCATTTTTACATCAACTTCAATTGGGGTGTTAATGCCATCCACAGCAATGAAATTAACATCGTTTGCATGCACTTCATTAACATAAAGCGAACTTTGAAACCCTACAACAAGCGTGTTGGTTTCAACACGCTTTTCTACAACATATAAAGGCTGTTTTGCAGCAACGCCAATGCCTTTGCGCTGCCCAATTGTGTAATGTATAAGCCCTGTGTGCTGCCCTAATTCTTTGCCTTCAGTGTTGCAAATTGGCCCAGGTTCAAACGCTGCTTGCGCCTTTTTGCCAAAGTAATTCTTAATAAACTGCGCGTAATTGCCGCCTGGAACAAAGCAAATGTCTTGGCTTTCAGCTTTGTTTGCGTTGCCGAAGCCATGTTTATTTGCTAAGGCACGTACTTGGGTTTTTTTTAGCTCGCCTAACGGGAACAGCATGTGTTCTAAATCGTTTTGCGTTAGGTGAAACAACACATAGCTTTGGTCTTTTGTTTCATCTAAGCCACGCAACAGCTCATAGCGCCTGGTTTGTTCATTGAACCTGCGGCGCGCATAGTGCCCTGTTGCCACATAATCAAACCCCAGCTGTGCGCGGCGTTTTTGTAGTGCCTTAAACTTTAAGTAGCGGTTGCAATCTATGCAAGGGTTTGGGGTTATTCCGTTTACGTATGCATTGCAAAACTTATCGATAACTTGTTTGGTAAACGTGCCTGTGTAATTGAATGTGAAGTGCTCAAAGCCAAGCTGCAGCGCAACTTGTTTGGCATCCTCAACATCGCGCTGCGAGCAGCATGTGCTTTCCGCATATGTGCAGTTGCTGGAATTGCAGGCAACTTCATTGTCGAACAACTTCATGGTTGTGCCGCAAATGTCATAGCCTGCCTCTTGCAAAAGCAGTGCACTAACAGAACTGTCAACACCACCGCTCATGGCAACTAAGGCTTGCTTGTATAAATGTTTATTTTTGTTTGTAATATTGCTCATTTTGTTAGCTGCTCAATTTCTATTGGTTCGTTTTATACTTAAAACTTGAAAATATTAAGGCTTGGAATTGCGTTGGTTGACGTAAAGGAGTGTTAGGTCAAATTCAGCCAAATTGCAAAATTAATATCAATGCAATTGTTAGGAACAAATAGCTAAACATTAAAATATACATTACAAAACCAAATTTATAGTAGAATGATATCGATGCTTACTGGTAATTT
>CAYVDR010000077.1:1618-6954 GCA_964450625.1 uncultured Senegalimassilia sp. | reverse complement strand
GTTCAAATTCTGGAAACTGTCATTTGCTGTTGTTTTTAGGTTTTGCTAGGTTTATTATCCAAATATTATACTTTTTTATGAATAGCCTAAAGTTAAGCTAATAAAAGACAGGGAGAAAGTATGTTGACTAAATTGGCTGGTTGCACTGGTGCAAAACGCACAAAGCTTTGCAAAAAAAGTTCTAGAGCAAAAGCGTTGCTGAACATGTTTCTATCCGTGGTGCTTGTGGTGGGTTTGTTCCCGCAGGCAAGCCTTGCAAGTGCAGGTGAGGCCGCATGCGCAAGCCAGCAGGTAGCAAGCACGCAGGACCAACAAAGCGAAAGCAGTGAACAAGCAGTTGCTGGCGCTGAAGGCAGTGAAGGGGCAGTGGATGCTTCGAGTGGTGAAAGTGCTGCGGTGGTGCAAACTGAACAGCCTTCGCAGGCAGCAAACACACAAGCAGAAGACGCTGGTGCAGAAGGTGTGGCAAGTGAAGCCGACACATTGCAAGCACAAAGCGTTGCAACTTCAGAGCAGCTGCCAAGCTTTAGTGTAGAAGCGCTTGAGCCAACTGACCCAGATGTTGCACCGCTTTCACTCACGGGTTCTGGCACTGAAGCCAACCCTTATATCATAAACAGCGCAAACGACTTGCGCGAGTTTGTCATAAGCGTTAACTCTTCCGATACCGACACATCTGCATATGTGCGCTTAGCAGCTGACATTGACCTTTCAACTTCAGAAAGCACTGCTACTTGGGAAGCACTTGGCAAAAGCAAGGCTTACCCTTTCAAAGGCACAATTGACGGGGGCGGGCACACAATTTCAAATCTTAAGTTTAGTGACCAAACAAAAAGCTACCAAGGTTTTTTGGGCTATGCCGTGGGTGCAACTGTTAAAAACTTAACAGTTTTAGGTGCAATTTCTGCAAAAGACTGCACGGGTGGCATTGCAGGCTATGCCGAGGGTTGCACGTTTAAAAATGTTGTCAGCAACGTAACAATCACAAACAAAGGCAACTCTGACACAGGTGGTGGTAACCGTGTTGGCGGTTTTATTGGTGAGTCTAAAAACTGTACATTAACAAGCTGTGGCAACGAAGGCAATGTTCGTACAGATTCTACTGCCAAGGGCTCAACAGATGGCTTTGGTGCAGTTGGTGGCATCATTGGCTACGAATCAGAATCGGTAACAATGAAAGCATGTTACAACAAAGGCTCTGTTACAGCAACATCGTACCTTATGCGTATGGGCGGCCTTGTGGGGCAAATACGCGAGGCAAAGTGTTCTTTCGTTGATGTTTACAACACAGGCGAAATAATTTACGGCAACGATACAGTTGATGGCAGCGTTTGGGTTGGTGGCCTTCTTGGGCAAATCAAACAGTCTGCAGCAAACTTGGAAATAAAAAATGCCCTTCAAGCAGGCACAATAACCATTCCCTCTAATAGTAAATACACAATTGGCAACGTAATTGGAATTAGAGGCACTGGCAGCAAGATTGACAGCTCATACACAAACATCCAAAACGTTTACTACAAAGCCAATGAAAACGTAAAATGCGCCTTTGGCGCTTCCAGTTCAACGTATGCAATTGTAACCCCTGAAAGTTGGCAGGCAACTTTGGCGCAAGAAAGTGCCATGCAGGCGTCCGACTTCCCAGCGAAGCTTGGCAACAATTTTGCAGCCGACAGCACAAAAGCATACAACAATGGCTTCCCTTACCTTTTGTGGCAAAACCCCAACTCCAAATTTGAAGCCACAATTTCGGTTGCGCTTGAAAACGAGAAGAACCACGAAGATTCAAATAATTTCACGTTAAGTGTTAAAGATTCAAATGGCACGGATGTAACGAATAAGTTTACAGCCGATGCTTCTAACACATCAAAGGTGGCAAAGTGGGTTTACTCTGGGCTGGACAATGGCGCCACATTCACTTACACGCTGTCGAAAAAAGGCTACACTGATGCGCAGGGCACCATTAAAATTGATGGCGGCAGCGAAACAGAAAACGTAGTGCTCTCACCAACACCTTACACATACACCGTTAACGTGTCCCCTGCAAACGCAAGCTTTACGTTTTACGTTCAAGGGGCTGAGCGTGCGCCAGCAAGTTCTAAAGTAAGCGATGACGGCACAAAGTGCACATACACAATTGAGGGCTTGTACAATTCAGATGAGGTTGCTTACACCTCTTCTGCATTTGGCTACATAACACAAAAGAATGTGGGCTTAACGTCTGTTTCATACGCAAATGCTAAGGCGGATGTGCAGCTTGTAGCTGACACAACCTATGAGGCAACGCTAAATGTTTCGCTAACTTCAAAGGCAACATCAAGCCAGGTTCAGGCAGCTAAGCAGCTAAATGCGCAAGACGCACAGCTCTACCCAGAAGCTGACACATCAAAGCGGCCTGTGGTCTTAATTTACAACCGCACGACAGGTGCTGAATATGAAAACAAATTGGTTTACAACAGCGACACAGACGGCGGTGTTACTGGCAACGAAGGTGATACAAACTTCAGCTACAAAGCCAATTTGCTTACTGGCAGCTATGAATACGTTGTGTGCTTTGATGGCTACCCAACAACAACAGGCACGTTTAGCGTTGACAGTGCCAACGTTACGCAGGCTGTTTCTCTAAGCCCTTATGCACAGGATGCATGGGATGGCACTTACGACGTGGCGTGGTACTTGTTCCACAAAGACGAAAGTACGTTTACCATTAGCAGCCCAGCTGAGCTTGCGGGGCTTTCGCAACTTGTGGCTGGCACTGCAAAAGACCTCGATGGCACTACCACAATTGCAGCGC
Organism: uncultured Senegalimassilia sp.; assembly: GCA_964450625.1. GTDB lineage: Bacteria > Actinomycetota > Coriobacteriia > Coriobacteriales > Eggerthellaceae > Senegalimassilia. The sequence goes on along the minus strand of CAYVDR010000077.1, from coordinate 4,163 downwards.
AAGATTTTTCGGGTAAAACCATAAAACTTGGTGCAGACTTAAACATGGGCGGGGACTTAGGTAAGTACTTCACCCCAATTGGTAACATTGGGTCGCCTGCTCATGCATTTGCTGGCACGCTCGATGGCTGTGGTCACACCATTGCTAACTTACGCATTGGCAACAGTTCAGACACCACACGTGCACACACACAAACAACTCGCTCTGCTCTGTTCACGCGTGTGTACGGCACAGCTACTGCACGTGCAGCATTGAAAAACATCACATTTAACAACCCAACAATTGAAAAGGACTTAAAGTGCACTAGTGACGTTGGCGAAGCTGGTACGCTTGTTGCTCAAACCGAATACGTTGACATTGAAAACATCCATGTAACTGGCGGCTCACTAAACTTGAGTGCAGTAAAATTTGGTGGCATTGTTGGTGAGCTTGACCAGTCCAGTACAATGACAGGCTGCAGTAATTCGGCAACTGTAACTTCAACGGGCTACCACGTCGGTGGCGTTGTTGGCTATGTTGACAACAACTCCAGCGTTGTTCGTTGCTCAAACACAGGCAATGTCACAACAAATGGTACAAAATGGCAAAATACAGAAGCATATTCGGCAGGTGGCGTTGCTGGTTTTATTAACCGTTTGGCATCAGGCATGGAATGTTGCTTCAATACTGGCAACATTAGTGCAACAAATCCAACTGTTGGTGGTGTTTGCGGCACAATTGGTTACACTTCAACCACAAGTGTAAATTCAGCAAAACTGAAGAATTGCTATAACCTTGGAAAAGTAGAAAATGCCTGCACGTCAACTACTAGTTCATTTAGGACAGCGGGTGGTGTTGCTGGTTATTTCCAAACATGCGTAACTGAAAAATGGACAGACAACATTGTTGAAAATTGTTACAACGCGGGCACTGTTTGCCGTGGCGAAGGTGCCAATGCAAGCATTTACCTTGGTGCTGTTTTTGGTATGGTTGGCTCATATAGCTACCTAAATCCAAACATATATCTTAAAAATACTTGGTACGACAGCACTGTTGCCGGTGACATTAAAGCCGTTGGCTACAACCAAAATGGCGGCAGTACAAATGTTGATTTTGAAGAGGCTAAAACAAAAGGTGCAACAACAACTGAAATGAAGGACGCTGCTTTTGCTTCAAAGTTAGGCGATGAATTTGAGGCAGACATCACGCCAGCCTTGGCTGGTGGCTACCCAATTTTGCGCTGGCAGGACCCAAATGCAACGTTTGCTGCACGCTTTAACATCACGCTTGACAACATTGTAAACGACGACTTTGAGGTAAGTGAAACCGGTGAAGTTACAAAAACAGGCACTTTGCCAACAATTCAGGTTAAAGATGAAAGCGACAATGTTGTTGCGTGCTCGGAAGACGTGTCAATTTCTACAGATGCCACAGGTGCGTATTTCTTCACTGGCGCATACAGCCTGCCGAACGGCACATACACATACACCATTTCAAAGAAGGGCTACAGTGAAACTTATAACGAAGCTGATGGCAGCTACACTTCTGCCTTAACAGGCACGTTTGTTGTGAATTCAGGCGCTGTGCAAATTGCCAATGAAATGACAGCCACAAAATACACGTTCCTTTTAAGCGTAATTGACAATAACTCAAACCCAATTTACGATGTAAACGTTGTGATTAAAAATGGCAGTGAAAGTGGCGAAGAGGTTACGCCTGCATATGTTAGTGGCTCTGATTACCTGTTTGAGCTCTACAATGGCAACTATTATGCAAAAATTGACAAGTACGGCTATTCAACACGCGAAACACCAGCGAGCGATTTGATAAACATTTCTTATGACGATGATGTTTTGGATGTTAGGCTTGACCAACTTTCCGCACATACCTTAACTGTTAACGCAAGCCCTCAAACAGGTTCTTTTGCCAACGGCATTGCCTACCTTGTGCTGCGCGGTAACAATTACGAAAACGCAATTGATGGGCTTGCAAACCAAGCCGGCACAGTGAACTTCACGGAAGAGCTAGTGGATGGTATCTATGAATATGAAGTGCGCGCTGGCAATTTTGAAAAGCAAACTGGCAAAGTTTCCATAAACGGCAGCGATGCAACGTTGAATTTAACGCTTAACCCAGTTCAGGAATGGGATGGCGAAACAGTTGACACAAGTTGGTACATTGAAGATAAAGACGACCTCTACATTTCCACAGCAGCAGAGCTTGCTGGTTTTGCTGCAATTGTAAATGGCAGCGCAACCACGGAATCGGGTGAGGTGCTGCAAGACACATTCAGCGGTAAAACCGTGCACTTGCTTTCTAGCATCTCCCTTGGCTTAAAACAGTGGACGCCAATTGGTGCATCCACATCTGCATTTGCAGGCACATTTGATGGCGGTTCAAACCGCATCGAAAACTTCTTTATAAACCCGCTGTCTGCCCCGCTTCAAGACGGTGCGGTTTCCATTGGTTTGTTTGGCTATGTGTCCACAGCAACCATAAGCGACGTTGTTGTTGCAGGCAAAATTGCTGGCACATCGCTTGCAGCTGTTATGACTGAAGCTTCTGG
>CAYVDR010000077.1:0-1518 GCA_964450625.1 uncultured Senegalimassilia sp. | reverse complement strand
TGCTATAACACTGGCAACATCGAACTAAAAGCACCTAATGGTGCAACAAATTGCGCAGTTGGCGGGCTTTTAGGTAGTGTGAATTCAGTAAAACCGCTTCAAATAAAAGACAGCTATGTTTCAGGCAGTATCACAGGCAAAATTGGTTTGGATGCATCAAGCAATGTCTACGCAATTATGGGCAACCGCTCATCTTCGCAAACGTCTGACGTTATTGCAAACACATTCTGGCAGCAGGGCAGTGCCACGGCTGCAGTTGGCAATTCATACACTGGCACTTTGGATGCACATGTTGCAGCGGATGCAGCAGCAATGAACAGCGAGGATACTGTTGCATCGTTGAACAAAAATGCCAAGTCCAAGTACTACAACCGCAACAACCAAGAAGGTGGCACACCGCTGCTTGTGTGGGAGCGCAACATTGAAAAAGTTGAACTGGTGCAAAACCCCAACAAGCTTGCCTACAACGACCAAGACCGCTTCGATGCTACGGGCTTGAAGTTGCAAGTTACGTACACCTCGGGCGACCCTGTTGTTGTTCAAAGCGGGTGGACAGTTAAAGACGGCATGAGTTTGCGCCCAGGTCAGCAAAGCGTTACAGTCAATTATTCAGGTTGGGAATTTGTAATTCCAATTACTGTAACCCAGGTTGAACATGAGTCCAAGCAAGTTATCGACTTAGAAATTGAAGGGCCAGAAGTTGGTGCTGAGGCTAACACAAATGTAAACATAACAAGTAGGGTTGATGGTGAATTTTCTGCCAAGGTTGAGTGGACACATGCAGGTAAGCCCTTCAGCGGCAAGTTCGAGGCTGGCAGTTATTACCGTGCAAATGTTGAAATTTCAACGTACTATGTGGACGGCGATGCTTGGTATGTGTTGCCAAAGTATGTGCAGGTAAACGTTAATGCTGCAGGGAGCAGCCATGAGCCCCTCGAAGTGCTTTATGCCACCCGCTCAGACGACGGCAAAACATACACGCTAACGTGCACGTATGAGCTAACATCGTGTGAAAGTTCTGATGTTTCATCTGCTTCCACTCACCTTTACTACGAAGGCGACGAAAATGCACCACTTTACAACAGCTCGCTTAACCAAGAATCTGCCTTCACGCTAAATGTTGCAGGGGAGGCGCAAACATTTACGCTTGCAGAACTTGAGCAGGCCGTAATTGATTCAGACTGCGGTGTGCAGGAGACATACTCAAACATCGCAAGTACATCTTCGCTACCTCAAAGCAGCAGCATCGCAAACACCCAGTATACGGGCTTGAAACTCTACGAGTTCTTGTCCAGCAAAATGGGCGCACAAGCATCAGACGACACCGAGGTTGAATTTGAGTCCATAAACGGCACGAAGTACACAACAACGCTTGGGCTTTTGCGTGCCACGCAAAACACCTACAGCACATCGGGCGATCAAACCTCAAGCGTGCCATCCATTTTGGCGTTTGCTGAAAATGGCACGCCACTGCTTCCAGCGTCTGACGTTGCAAGCATGTTCACAGGTCCTCTAATG
>CAYVDR010000076.1:0-6966 GCA_964450625.1 uncultured Senegalimassilia sp. | reverse complement strand
TTAGTTACTTCCTGCGTGTTTTGCTGTGACATTTATAAAACCCTTAATTTGAAAACTAAACTTTGTAATGAACATTCAAAATTGAATTACCCTCGAAAAAACGTAGCTTTGTATGTTATAACAGCAAGACATTGTTTCAAGAACAAAATGTTACGCAAACGTTATTTACATTTTTGAACATGCAATTAAGCCACATAGCATTTGATTTGTTTTATCTAACTAGGTGTTATGTGGCACGTATATTTAGTGTTAAACTTTAAAACGTTGCGAATTCAAAGCAACATTCATTGGTTGACAACCTTTTACAGGAGGCTGCATTGAATACAAAAACAAAACGCAGAATGATTATTGTAACAGGCATTATTATTGTAGTGCTAATTGTTGTCCTTGCGATTGTGGGTTCAACGCAGTCCGCAAAAAGCATAAGTGTTGACGAGGCTTGTGCGGGCAATTTAGGCAATCAAAAAGTTCAGGTTAGCGGAAAAGTTGTTGACAATTCATACGAAACAAATGGCAACGTTTTAACATTTTCAATAACAGATGACCAATCAAATTCAAGCACGCAGCTTAAAGTGCGCAGCGAAAATGGAGTGTCATCAACATTTGGCAATGGCATTACAGCAATTTGTACTGGCAAAATTGACGATAGCGGCACACTGCAAACCACAGAGCCCATTGTTACTAAATGTCCTTCGAAATATGAAAGTGAAGAAGTGCAGGAACTTGGTGTAGTAGAACTCCAAAATTACGGTAGCGAAGTTTATGGCAAACCTGTAAAAATTAAAGGTATATTAAAAGCTGGTCGTGTTCAATCTATTGATTCCGATGTTAATTTTGTTCTTGCAGACATAGATTCGGAAAACCAATATAAAAATGCTGGTGTAGGCGGGGAAAGCTACATTAAAACAATTTCTGTGCGCTACGGTCAAGACCTTTCAAGCGATTTCAAAGATGGAAACACGCTTATTGTTAGCGGCAGTTTAAGCTCCGATGGCATTTTCGATGCAACTGACGTTGCACATGCTTCGTAATAAAGCACTAGCCACCTGATTTTATTGCTTAACGTTAATGATTTTTGCTTCTAGCCAATTGAGTTTGCAGTCACAACCGCTTGGCCAAACGATATGCAACCATCGTTTGGCGGCAAGTTCTTGTTTATTGCAACGCTAAAACCAGCACTTTGAAGCTTTGCGATTGTTTGCTGAATGATGTAGCGGTTTGCAAACACCCCACCAGAAAGCGCCACTGTTTTAATGCCATACACGCTTTGCACCAGCATAGCGGCGCTAACGCAGGCATTTACGAAAGCATTGTGAAACTTCAATGCTATTGCTTTAGCAGGCACATTGGCTTGAACATCGTCTAGCAGCTGGCGGAAAGTAATTGATGCATCAAACAGTACAACAGACGTATCTTGCGCTGTTGAATTTTTTGTTGCGGAATTTTTTACGATATCTATGTTGTATGCACCCTCTGCGCTTATGCCTGCATCATTGGCACCAGCCCATAAAAGCGCTTCAAGCTCTATTGCAGGCTGGCCTTCATAGGTTGGGTTTGTGCACGCACCAAGCATTGCGCTTGCAGCATCAAAAAGCCTGCCCACAGAAGAGGTGTATGGAGTGTTTATGCCAGCATCTATCATTTGCTCACACACATTTGCGGCACTACCTAACCCCTGAAGAACTGCAGCAGCTGCAGGGTGTTCTAAAAGGTCAAATGCATACAAAACACCGTAGGCCATACGCAAAGGGTTTTCAATGCAAGCCGCACCCCCAGGCATGGGCACGTACGCAAAGTTTGCAAAGCGCTCGAAAGCTTGTTGGTTTGCAATAAGCACTTCCCCACCCCAAATTTTGCTGTCAGCACCAAAACCCGTTCCGTCAAAAGCAATGCCACAAACCGCACCCTTTAGGTTATTCTCACCAAGAACTGAGGCTATGTGTGCGTGATGATGTTGCACTTGCTTAATTGCCATTCCAGCAGGCTTTTGTTCTTGCGCCCACTTTGTTGTTGTGTATTCTGGGTGGCTGTCGCAAGCAATTTTTGTTGGCTTAAGCGAAAACAGCTGTTCAAAGCGTGCATTTGCCTCATGCCACGCATCAAAAACTTCTGCGTTTTCAACGTTTCCAATGTGTTGTGAAACAAAAGCTGAATACGAACCCTGCTCATTAGCATTTGAGGCGCACAATGCAAACGTTGCCTTTTGCTGAGGGCCTGTTGCAAAAATTATTTCACTGCTGTCTTTTGTATTTTTTTGCACATCAAGCGACTGCGTAGCGTTTTCGCCACTGCTACCATTATCAGTAATAGTAAATGGAATTGGCAATGGGGCAAACCCGCGCGCACGGCGCATAAATTGCACAGCACATGCGCCTTCCCCAGCTGAAATTACACGCAAAACAGAATCGTCAAAACGCGTTAGAATTTCGCGATTGTTACCCAAAACTGCATCCGCCACACCTTTGAACTTGTCAAGCGCGTCAGCGTCGCTTATAACAATTGGCTGGTTGTGCAAGTTGCCTGATGTCATAACAAGCATTGCTGGCATACCGTTGCATTTGGTAGTTTCGTTGCTATTATTGTTAACATTATTGCTGGTATTTTGGACAAAAGTGCCTTCTTGCAATTCTTGTTCAAAATCGTGCAGCAGCAAATGTTGCACAGGAGTTGTTGGAAGCATTACGCCAAGTTCTGGTAACTTATCGGCAAGGCCAGCAGCAAAATTTATGTCTCTGCGTTTTTGCAACAAAACTATGGGGCGTGCAGGTGCTTCAAGCTGCTGCTTTTCTGCTTCACTTACATTGCACACACTAACAGCAGCTTGCGCATTAGCAACCATGACTGCAAACGGCTTTTCTGGGCGGTGCTTGCGCTCGCGAAGCTTTGCAATGGCTTTGGGGTTCGTTGCATCGCACACAAGGTGAAACCCCCCAAGCCCTTTAACTGCCACAATGCCGCCAGCAGCCAACATGCGCGCACACACCTTAAAAAACCTGTCAGATTCTTCCCTGTACGTTGCATGCGCTTTGTGCCAACCGCCTTCAGCAGACACGTACAAACTAAGATTTGGCCCACACTCAAAACACGCATTGGGCTGTGCATGAAAACGCCTGTCATCTGGGGTGTTGTATTCTGTTTCGCAAGCTTTGCACATGTGAAAGCTTTTCATCGATGTTGAAGGACGGTCGTAGGGCAGCTTATCAATAATAGTGAAGCGAGGCCCGCAATTAGTGCAATTTATAAATGGGTAGCGAAACCTACGGCAGTTCGGGTCAAACAACTCTGATACACAAGCATCACATGTGGCAAGGTCGGCAGACACAAGCGTGTGCTGTTTCGCTTCACCTTCGTTCGATTTGCGAATTTCAAAGGTCGAAAACCCTTCCAATGGCACATATTCAAGTTCGAGTTCTTTTACCTGCGCCGCAGCTGGCGGGTTTGTGTGCAGCTCGTTTACAAACTCTGCAACGTTATTTGCATCGCCCTCTGCATGAATAAACACACCATCTTTGGCATTTAAAACCCAGCCAACAATTAAGTAGTGCTTTGCCAAGCGATAAACAAACGGCCTAAACCCAACTCCTTGAACGACGCCTTTAACATGAATTTTAACTGCTTCAGGCATAAATTACTTGTGGTGTAAGCCTTCTAAGGCATCGCAAAGCACCTTTGCTAGCGCGCGCAGGGTAACACTTGAATTGTCTGGTAAGTGTAAGTGCACACAGCGTCTGCCACGTTCCGACAGCGTTAATAAATCACCCACTGCCTGGGCTTTTGCAAGCGTGCCCAAACTTTCCGCCTCTTTGTCTAGCGGAATGTCTTTAAGCTCATCGGCCGACAAAATTAAGAAAACACCGCAGTTTGACCCCCCTTTGTGAAGCTGACCTGTTGAGTGCAAATAACGAGGCCCCACTTCCAAGCAAGAAACAACACCGCACTTTTCAGCCACGCTATGTCGAATTGTTTCAAGCGCTTCGCGGCGCCCTTCACCAGTAAATGGTAAGAAAGCGTTTAGCGCAAAGAAGTCGCCTGGTTTTATGCTTGCAAGCAAGGCTGTAAGCGTTTGGCGGATGTTAGTGCAGTTTGCAAAGCACGGCGCTTGGCGCACCTCGGCTTTGCCCATGGAAACGTTTCCAATAAAGTCTTGCTCATAGGCAGCTTCAGGCATGCCGTTGTTTAAGATGTCGAGCACTGCCGCTTTTGCAGCTGCAACATCTGGCTGGTCAAACGGGCAAACTTTCATTAGGTAACCGCACATTGCAACAGCATATTCCCACATAACAAAGTGCTCGGGAAGTTCGTAGACGCTATTAATGCTTAGCGCAAGCTTTGGAATTGCAGGGCTTACATATGACAAACTCATATCAAAATTTTGGCGCTCATCCCACAAGTCATTTTTTGTTTGATACATTATGACGCTGCGGTCTTTCGGGTCGTCATGCAAAAGCAGCGGGTCAACCTCAATGTTCGGCAAAATGCCTTGACCTTGCTTACCAACGCTTTCCGCAACAAGTTGTTCAATCCAAAGCCCCAGCACGCGCCCACGTTTTTGCGTAAGGAAACTAAACTTGTTTCTGCCTTGCGCAAAGTTGTCATACAAAAACGAAGCCAAACCAATGGCTGGGTTGTCAATTGCATCCTCGCTGCAAAGTTTTTCTGCTGCAGCAGCATGGTTCATAAATTCCGCCAAATCAATGCCAACAAGAGCAGCGGGCAGCAAACCAAAAACCGAAAGCGCACTAAACCTGCCACCAACGGAAGGCTTGCCCAAAAACACTGCAGCCCAACCTTCTTCTTTAGCCTGCGCTTCAAGCGCAGAACCTGGGTCAGTAATTGCAACAAGATGCTGCACCATTTCTTCATTTGAGATGCTTGAAGCAAGTTCACTGCGAAGCGCACGAAGCGCTAACCTAGGCTCAATTGTGCCGCCCGACTTTGATGCAATAATAAACAACGTTTTAGCAGGGTCAATTTCTGAAAGCAAGCCACGCACACGAACAGGCGAATCGGAATCAAGCGTGCGAAACTGCACTTGAGAGTTATCGGGCTTGTTGTATTTTGTGATAGTCATAGGTGCTTGTGTAGAACCACCCTGTCCAATTAGCACAACCCACTTTAAGCCCTGTTCAATAATAGAATTTGCAAATTCCTGAATTTTCTGCAACTGAAATGGCGGGTTAGAAGCAAGGTCTGTCCAACCCATAAAATTTGCTGCGCAATCCTGCGCCTCTTGCGAAAAATTGTAAAGCGCGGCATCCTTGGAATGCAAGCGACTTGCCACACAATCTTTGACCAACGTTTTAGCTGATGGGTACAACTTGTCCATGTTGTTACTTAGCATGTGCACCTTCTTTCTGAATTAGCGCGAAACATTTTAACAAATTAGACGCATTGATGTAATAAATTGCATGGTTAGTGTGTACGAGTTATGAACAGCCCAAAGCCATTGCTTATTTCACGGTGAGCTTTAAGTTATCTGCCTGGTGAAAGCACGGTAAACATTTTGAAGTGAGACTTTTCATGATAACATGACGCAAAGTTTATTCTGAAAGGCGTTTTACATGAGCAAAGCAAGTGGCAGCATAAAGTTAAATGTTGGTTCAAAACATAACAATTTGCCAATTAAACCCAATGAACACATAGGCATGTGGTCCCCAATTTTAAATGCAGCTGTTGTGCCTTGTTTTGCAATTTAGCAGCAAATTGCTGGGTAAAAAATGTAAAGCGTGCCCTTCTCAACAGAAATTGTTGCACACTTTCCAACAAGCTCATTAGACAAACCAAGGCTTGTGCGGTTTGTAAGGGTAGCATTGTTAAGCGAGTACTCAAGCCCGCTTTCGCAAACGCCAACTGCCTTGTCACCCGCTGCGAAAACTGACACTGTACCAGCAGTTATGTTTGCTGGGATTGTGAATGTTCCAGGGCCTGTTAATGTGCGAATGGCGCAAGTCTCACAAATGGCAGTAACACTGTTTCCGCTTTCCGAAAACTTAGCAAACAGTTGTAAGTTTGCAAGAGTGTGGTCTAGCCTGCCGCCGACTGCTCCATAAATGTAAAAAGCATCAAAGCCTTCTGCGCACGCCCAATCAAGTGCAAGTTCCATGTCCGATTTGTCTTTCTTGCACGGGTGCTTAATGCATTCAACACCCTTTGGAACAAAGCCGAGAGAATCAAAGTCGCCAATTGCAATGCTTGGCGAAACGTCAATATTTTGCAGGTGTTTAAAGCCACCGTCAACTGCAACAATTGTGTCGAACATGCCATTGTTGCAACAGGAAGTAAAGTGTTTGCTGTTAAATTCGCATGCCCCTACCAAGGCGCATGATTTTGAATTAGTTTTGCACTGCGTGCCTTGTGGAACCTCCACATTTTCGCATGTAGTCATGTTGTTTTTGCCTTTCTGTGTTTGCATGTTGTGTGCTAGAATACCACACGCAAGTGAGCTGGGCGGCCGCGTGCCAAACCCCAACATTTTTTGGCGCGAGGAAAGTCCGGGCTACATGAGGCAAGGTGCCAGCTAACGGCTGGGCGGGGTGACCCGACGGATAGTGCCACAGAAAAGAAGACTCCCCTGTTTTGCAGGAGAAAAGCTGAAACGGTGTGGTAATAGCGCACCAGAGTGTTGGCAACAGCGCTGCTTGGTAAACCCCACCTGTAGCAAACGCAAATAGGAACGCTATACGATGCGCCTCGTCGTGCGTTCGGGTTGCGCGCTAAAGGTGTGCAGCAATGCACACTTCAGATAAATGGTCGCACAAGACAGAACCCGGCTTACAGGCTCACTTGCATTTTCTTTTGCCCTAAATTACCAGCTTAAAAGCTCATAGCCTGTTTCTGTAACAACAAGTTGCACTTCCCATTGCGCAGAATCGCTTCCATCTTTTGTGCGAACCGTCCAGCCGTCTTTTCTACTCGGGCGTGTAATTTTGTACTTGCCAGCGTTTACCATGGGCTCAATTGTAAAGC
>CAYVDR010000075.1:0-7097 GCA_964450625.1 uncultured Senegalimassilia sp. | reverse complement strand
CTAAAAGACCTGAAGACACACGCTGTACACCGTTTATTGTTGAGCTTAAAGCATGTGGCGGCACAAAAGGTAGCGCTGCTGCTGCGCTTGCACAAATCAAGCAACGCAACTATGCTTCCATTTTCAACGATGCCCTAACAGGCGAACAACAATTTGCACACCAACCCTTAGCAGTTGCCATTGTATGGGACAAACAAACAAAAGTGCATGAGTGTGCAATTGAGGGGTTGTAGGGTTTGTTGAGCCATATGCTTATGTAGTATGTAAATAACCCAAGAAGAAAGCGGCAGAATTATGGAACTTGTTACAACGCACACGCACACAAACTATACCGGCCATGGGCACGGTAGCGTTGCTGAACTTGTGCAAGCTGCAAGCGCAGCAGGCATAAAAACCATTGCAGTTACCGAGCATTACCCACTGTCTAAAGAAATTGACCCGACGAATTTGGTGTCTATGAAACACAGCGATGTTGAAAATTACATTAGCGACATTGAGACAGCTGCGCAAGCCAACCAAAACATGAACGTGCTTTGCGGTTGCGAACTTGATTGGTTGGGGGCAGACGAAGACCGCAACCTTGCTAAATGCGACTTTTCGCCTTTCGATGTTATTCTGGGCAGCGTGCACTACATTGACCTGTGGGCTTTTGATAACCCAAGTTTAATTGACAAGTGGGACGAGATGGGCAAAGACGCTGTGTGGAGGCGCTATTTTGAGGTTTGGTGCGAAGCTGCAAGCTGCAAGAGTGCACCGTTTACAATTATGTCTCACCCCGACATCGTAAAAAAATTTGGTTACCGCCCAAGCTTTGACCCTGCAAAGCTCTACAGCCAAGCTGCGGAAGCCGTGCAAAGCACGGGGCGCATGGTTGAGGTCAACACTTCAGGCGCAACGTATGCATGTAAGGAAATGTACCCAGCTCCTGAACTTCTTCGCGAGTTTTGTCGTGCAGGCATTCCTTGCACTGTTGGCACCGATGCACACACCCCCGCCGATGTGGCGCGTGGCATAGAAGATGCTTATAAACTTATGTGGAGCGTGGGTTATAAATGTGTAACAGTTCCAACTAAAGAGGGCGGCAGGACAGAAATTCCTTTATAATTGGCAACACTTTTGCTGGCTTTCATTAAAAGGGGCGCAATGAACATTCCAATAGAAGTTTTACAAACGCTTTTTGATATTCAAACAATTGATATGCAGGTGCTTCAAAAAAACAAGCAGCTGCAAAACATTCCAGAGCGCAAAACAATTCTTGAGTGCAAAGCCAAGCGCAGAATAATTGAAGGTAAAAAAGAAAAGGTTGCATCAATGCTTAATGCAGCTGAAGTGAAGTTCAAAAAAATATGTGACGAGGATGACATACTTTCAGAAAAGCAAAAGAAAATTCAAGGTGAAATCGAAGACGTTAAAGGTGATTTCCGCAGTGTGGAGGCAAGAACAAAAGAGCTTGCAGGCATTGAGAAACGCCGGAGCACGCTTGAAGGCGAAATGAAAACAGCCGATGCTGAGCTTGAACAAGTTAAAAAAGTTATGTCGCAAATTGAAAACGCTATCAAGCTAAACGATGCGGCGGAAAAAAGCGCTAGCGACGTTTTTGTAAAAGCTGGCGTTAAAATTAAAGCTGAACTTTCAAAACTTACTAACGAGCGCGCGGAACTTGTGGAAGACGTCCCTAAAGATGTCATGAACTTATATAAAGAAGTCGCAAAGAAAACTGGCGGTGTTGCACTGTCTAAATTAAGTGCGAATAACACATGTGGCGCGTGCAGAAGTGCAATTGAGAAAGGGCGCGTTTTAAGCATGAAAACAAAGGGTAATGTTGCAAAATGCCCAAATTGTGAGCGCCTTTTGGTTCTTTAAGCTTTTGATAATTTTTTAGCTTCATGCAGTTGCTTTTTAGTTTACATCTAACGTTTTAGGGGTTTTAGTGGACGTAATTTTAATGATAATCTATTGCACTATTGCGCTAGGCTTTTTGGTGCTAATTCACGAAGGCGGGCATTATTTGGCATCGCGCGCATTTGGTGTGCGTGTAACCGAATTTATGCTGGGGATGCCCGGACCTAACATCGGCTTTAAAAAGTGGGGCACAAAGTTTGGTGTGACGCCAATTTTGCTCGGTGGCTATGCACGTGTGTGCGGCATGGAGCCGGGTGAGGAAAGCCCGCACTTGCAAAAAGTTTTAGCAGCACTCTTTCGCCGTGGTACTGCAACTTCCGAAGACATAGCAGCCGATTGCAACATTTCAAACGATGAAGCCCTTGAAGCGTTGGATGAACTGGTGGAATGGGGCAGTTGCACAGCACCTAAAAAGCAGGACAAGTACAACACGTACCGCGCCATGGAAGTTGTGTACTCAAAAGGTGAAATTAAGAAAATGGTTGCTGCTGGCAAAGGCGAGCCTAAACAATACAAAGAAGGTGAAGCCCGCGAAGTTAAAGATGAAGCAGCACTTTACAAAAGCGAGTACCGCCAACAATACAGAAGCTTGCCATTTTGGAAGCGCAGCGTAATCTTAGTTGCAGGCGTTGCAGTTAACTTGTTGTTTGCAATGCTTGTTTTTGTGTTGCTGTTCAGCGTCATTGGCTTTGACATCACGTACGAATCCGGTGAAGTTATCCACACAACAGTTGACCCACTGCGTGCGATTGTGGCAGGGTTTTCATACATTGGCATGGTTGTGCAAGCTGTGGCTGGGCTGTTTAACCCAGCCACTGCAGCGCAAACTGTGTCCGATTCCTCTTCGGTTGTTGGCATTGCCATTATGTCAAAGCAGTTTGCCGATGCTGGTTTTGTTTCATTCCTGGAATTCATGGCAATGATTTCCGTTTCGCTTGGCATCATGAACTTAATCCCCATTCCACCACTCGATGGTGGGCGCTTTGTAATCGAAGTGTTTCAAAAGCTTACGAAAAAACAGGTTTCAATGCGTGCTATGAATGCGCTGAGTGCAACTGGCATGGCATTGTTTATAGTCTTCTTTCTTGTTATGGTAAACCAAGATGTGCAGCGCTTAATTTCGGGCACATTCTTTGGGTCGCAGTAGGTTAACTGCGCTGTTTTACAGGTGAAATGAATTTTATGTCAGCGAGCACAAAACAAATGCAGCAAACGTGCAACAAGGTTTTGCCTAACCAAAAAACTAATCAAGTGCGCGTGGGCAGCGTGCTAATTGGTGGCGGTGCGCCTGTTGTTGTGCAGTCAATGCTAAATGCTAGCCCAAACAGTGCAAGCGACAACCTTAAGCAAATTAAACGCTTGGAAAGGGCTGGCTGCGAAGTTGTACGCATGGCAATTCCAAGCATGGATTGCATGAGCACATTTGAAGAGGTATGTGCAAAAAGCCCACTTCCAGTTGTTGGTGATGTTCACTTCAATGCAAGCATTGCCATTCGTTCAGCAAAGTGCGGGGCAGCAAAACTTCGCATAAACCCAGGCAACATCGGCGGGCTTGAAAAAACGAAAGGCGTGCTTGAGGCAGCAAATGATGCAAACATTCCCATTCGCATTGGCGTAAATGCGGGCTCGCTTGACAAAAAGCTTGCTGAAAACAAAAACATGAGCCTGCCTGAAAAGCTTGCAGCATCAGCTGTTGAGTACGTTCAATTTTGCGAGAGCGAAGGTTTTACAAACCTGGTTGTTAGTGCTAAAGCGCACGATGTTTGTGCCACTGTTGAAACATACAGGCTGCTGGCTAAAAAAATCCCACATGTGCCGCTTCACATTGGCATAACCGAGGCCGGCACAACATTTCAAGGGCTTATAAAAAGTGCTGCTGGGCTGGGCATTTTGCTTGAAAGCGGCATTGGCGACACTCTGCGCATTTCACTTACCGCCCCGCCTGAGGAAGAAATGCAAGCGTGTTGGGCGCTGCTTGGTGCGCTGAATTTGCGCAAGCGCACGCCAGAAATAATCAGTTGCCCCACATGCGGGCGCTGCAAGGTAAACTTAATTGAAATTGCAAATGCAGTGCAAGAAAAAATTTGCAGCTTGGACAAGCCAATTAAAGTGGCTGTTATGGGTTGCACTGTTAACGGCCCAGGTGAGGCGCGTGAGGCTGACATTGGCATTGCATGCGGCAGCGGGGTAGGGGTAATTTTTAAAGCCGGTAAAACAATTCGCAAAGTCAATGAAAATGAAATGGTAAATGCACTACTAGAAGAAGTGAGGAAACTTTAAATGGCATCAGAAATTATTCGTTTGAGCAAAGTATATGCACCAACGCTAAAGGAAGACCCAGGTTCAGCTGAAATTGCAAGTCACAGGTTGCTTCTGCGTGCGGGCTACATAAGGCAAAATGCATCGGGCATTTACACATTTTTGCCGCTTGGTAAGCGTGTTATCTCAAAAATTGAAAACATTGTGCGCGAGGAAATGAATGCATGCGGCGCGCAGGAAATTCAGATGCCAGTGCTTCAGCCCGAAGAGCTTTGGGAGGAAAGCGGCAGGGCAAACGCTTATGGCCCTGAGCGCATGTGTTTTAAAGACAGGCACGACCATGGCATGTGCTTAGGTCCCACTCACGAGGAACTAATCACGGCGCTTGTGCGAAACGAACTGCGCTCTTACAAAGATTTGCCTTGTACGCTGTATCAGATGCAAGTTAAGTTTCGCGATGAAATTCGCCCACGTTTTGGGCTTATGCGCAGCCGTGAGTTCATTATGAAAGATGCGTACAGTTTTAACGAATCGCCAGAATCGTTGCAAAAAACCTACGATGAAATGTATGAGGCTTACGGCAAAATTTGCGACAGAGCAGGGCTTGAGTGGCGCGCAGTTGCCGCAGATGCTGGCCAAATTGGCGGCGCTGAAACATGCGAGTTCCATGCACTCGCTGATGCTGGCGAGTCTGCGCTTGTTTACTGCAGCTGTGGCTATGCAGCATCTGATGAAGTGGGGCAAGGCCTTGCGTGCCCCACACTCTACGATGTGCCTGAGATGAAAAAAGTTGAAACACCAGACGTTCACACAATAGATGGCCTTGCCAAGTTTTTGAACATCCCAGCGTCTTCAACAGTTAAGGCACTGTCAGGCAAAAATAGTGATGGCAAAATTGTTGTGCTATTTGTGCCAGGAGACCACGAGGTGAACCTTGCAAAAGCTGAAGCTGCAGCTGGTGGCTTTACGCTTCTAACCGATGATGAAATGAAACAGCACGGGCTTGTTAAAGGCTCAATGGGACCTGTTGGTCTGCCTGAAGGCACGATTGTTATTGCCTCAAAAAGCCTGCAAGCTGTGTCAAAGTGGGTTATCGGTGCTAATGAAGATGGCTGGCATTATGTTGGTGCTGAACATGGCAAGGATTTCACGGTCGACAAATGGGCAGATCTTGTTACTGTAAAGCCACACGACCGTTGCCCAAAGTGTGGTTTGGAACTTTCGGGTGCTCGCGGCATTGAAGTGGCGCAAGTCTTTCAGCTGGGCGACAAATACTCGCGCGCCATGGAAGCCACGTTCATGGACACAAATGGCAAAGAGCAGCCGTTTTATATGGGTTGCTATGGTGTTGGCGTTACACGCACAATGGCTGCAGTTGTTGAACAACACCACGACGACGATGGTATTTGCTGGCCAATGTCCGTAGCTCCTGCTCACGTGTGCGTGATGCCACTTGCAGTTGGCGATGAATTGGTGCAACCCGCAGCTGAAAAGCTTGCAAGTGACTTAGCAGAACTTGGGCTTGAAGTTGTGATAGACGACAGAAAGCAACGCCCTGGCTTTAAGTTTGTTGAGGCTGACCTTATGGGTTGGCCACTTCAAGTTATTGTTGGCAAGCGTGGTTTGGAAAACGGCACCGTTGAAATTAAAAGGCGCAAAACAGGGGAGAGGCGTGACATTTCCCTTGAAACGCTAACGGACTTGCTCGAATACGCCCGCCACAAACAACGCAGGTGGGGCGGCAATTTAAATGCATTTGAATCGCTGTTTAAATAGCTGTTGTGCGTTGCAAATTGCAGCTTTACCTAGCTAGCTACTAGTTTTTAAGGTGTAACTTTCTAAGCAAACGAGCAGTCTTAACACTAGCTTGTTTGCTTAGTATAATTGTTAAGCAGTGGTGTCATTTTGCCTAGGCTTAAAATGGTTATAGTCTTTGTGGCGCGGCTTATGGTTGTGTAAAGCCTGTTTATTGCAATTTCATCGCCAGGGTTAAAAAGCGTTTCATTAGCGTTTGGTACAATCACGTTATCGAATTCAAGGCCTTTTGCAAGTGCAAGCGTAAGCACGCACGAGCCTTGCCGTGGCAATTTGCCACTGCTTTCAATAACTTGCGGCATGTTTTCACCTAAAATGCTTTCAAGCTTTTTAATTTCATGCTTCCACGGCACAATAATTGCACAAAGGCCTTTGCTATTTTTAACATTTTCAAGCTTTTGCAGCAGGGTGCGTTTATATTCAGCAACGCCTTCGCACTGAATAATTGAAGGGGGAGTGTCGGCACGCTGAACAGCGTTTATTTTGCCCGCTTCGCCAGCAGGTAAAAGGCTTGCAAACAGCTGCGTAATTTCAGGCGTCGAGCGGTAGCTTGTGGGTAAGTGACACATTTCCACATTGATGCATGCACCTTCGACCGCACTAACAAGCTCGCCAAACTTGCATGCATTGGCGTTTATTGCTTGGTGAGGGTCGCCCAAAAACATAAAGTGTGCGCGCCTGAAAAATTTCATTAGCACGCAAAGCGCATCGGGGGTGTAGTCTTGCACTTCATCGACCATAACGTAGCGCGCACTCGCGCAACTAAGCCCACTAACAGCCATTTTAAGGTACACCCACGCAGTTGCACTTATGTTATTTTCGCCTAGCAGGCGCTTTGCCATTTTACTAATGCAAAGCCACTCATCGCGCTCTATTAAATTGTATGCGCAGCCATAGTGCTTCTTTAAATATGTAAGCGCACATTCGCGCTCCTCTTTTTCATTTTGCGGGTTATAAGGCCCTGCAAACAGTTCAATTTGTTCATTTAGCGGAAGAGCTAACAGCCTATCTTGCATGCCCTCTTCAGATGCAAGTTGCGCAAGACGCGCGTCAAGGCGCGATATAAGTTCTTCGCGAATTAGCGCCACCATATGCGGGCCTGCTTTAATGTGCGAGTACTT
>CAYVDR010000074.1:0-7100 GCA_964450625.1 uncultured Senegalimassilia sp. | reverse complement strand
TCAACAACAAATTTATACATTACAGGCGGCCCACAAACCGCACCGTAAGTGTTTTCAGGCGCAATTTCAAGTGACTTAAAAGGGGCAGTAACAAGCCCAACTTCGCCATCCCATGTTTCATCAGCTTCATCAACCGTTAGGTGTAAATCGAAATCGGCGCGATGCTTCCACATTTCAAACTGCTGACGAAACATAACCTCGCTTGGGTTTTTTGAGCCATAAATAATTGTTACTTTTCCAAAATCGCTGCGATTGTCGTGAATGTAATTAATTAAGCTGCGAAGTGGCGCTATGCCAAGCCCACCAGCAACGAGCAAAATGTCGTTTCCACGCATTTGGGCTGCAGGAAAACCTTTGCCAAACGGGCCACGAATGCCAACGACATCGCCGCACTGCAAATTATGAAGCGCACTTGTAAACTTACCAGCACGGCGCACGCAAAGCTCAATAAAGCCTTGCTTTGTGGGGCTAGAAGAAATTGAAATTGGCGCCTCGCCTACCCCAAAAATTGAAAGCTCAACAAACTGACCAGGTTCATGGTGAAAGGCGTTTCTGATTTCTTCGTCTATTAACCTAAACTCAAAAAGCTTTTCTGTTTTTGTAAGCTGTATGATTGATGTTATGCGTGCAGGCCAAGGCTTATACAAATTTGCTTGCATAAGCTCGCCACCGCCTAGGCGCTCAGCACCAGTTTTGTAGTTTGCAACGCTAACTGGTTTGCAATCTGTTAGAACAGCCATGCTATGCCCCCTTCTTATCAAAGAACTTAAGCACTTCAATTGGGCTTATGTTAGCCTTGCAAGCACGCACACACCTGCCACAGCCAACGCAAAGCATGCGGTTATGGTTTGTAAAAAAGCCGTTTAGCTTGTGATACATCCTGTGACGCACACGCGTTTGAGGCTTTTGCCGAAAGTTGTGCCCACCAGCAACAGTTGCAAATGTTGGCGATGTGCAAGCATCGCTTTCGCGAACACGCTGCCCAGTATCACCACCAGGACTTAGCACATCTTTAATGTCAAAGCAAAAACACGTTGGGCAAACCGCTGCACATGCACAGCAAGACAAACATTTGCTACCAAGCTTGTCCCAAAAAACATCGGAATGAAATGCATCCATAAGCATTGGCAAGTCGTGAATGTGGGGAATATCTTTATTAAACGCACTCTGGTTTTTGCGAGTAACCTGCCCATATTCTATGCGGTCGGCATCTGTTGCATCGCGCAAATTCACAGCGGCTTCCAAAATGTTTGCCGCTTTGACACTTGAAATGCTAACTAGAAATTTATTGCCTAGGTTATACAAAAACAAATCGTAGCCAAAGCTTGCTTCATTTGCATCTAAAACATTGCAAAAGCAGTTGGAGTTTGGCTTGCACGACACGCCAACAATTAGCGTAGCATCGCGGCGAGCGCAGTAATATGGGTCGGGGAATTTTGAATCGCGAAACACAAGGTCAAGGCGGCAAAGTGCATTGATGTCACAAGCGTGCATTCCGAAAATTACACGTGGGGTAACATGCTGCTTAAAACTGGTCAAACAATTTTCTTCGCGGTCAAAAGACATTAGCGGTTCTGTGTTTGGCAAAAAATAATTCTTAGGTGAAACAAGCGTAGTATCGTAATCTAAAGCAATTTCACTATTGCTAGAAATAGACTCAAAAGAATAGTGGTCGCCACATTTTACTGGTGCTACAACTTCAAAACTGTTCATAAAAGCCTGAACCAACAAAGGCAGTTCGTTTGCATCAAAAACCTTGTATAGCATTACTCACCCCCAATATAAGCCACTTAAAGCGGGCTTATAAACCACAAAAGCCCCCGCATCAAACTTGGCGAGAGCTTAAGTTCAACAAAAACAGTAACAAAAATTTACGCAAAGAAAATGCCAATTTCACGCTCAGCAGATTCAACCGAATCGGAACCATGGATAACGTTTTCATCCATGATTAACCCAAAATCACCGCGAATTGTGCCAGGGGCTGCCTCAGCTGGGTTAGTAGCACCCATTAAACTGCGTACTTTTGCTACAGCACCCTCACCTGAAATTACCATTTTAACAACAGGACCTGAAGTGACATACGCAATTAAACCTTCATAGAATGGCTTACCTTTGTGTTCCGCGTAATTAGCTTGAGCTTGTTCCTGCGTAACATTTGCAAGTTCCATACGCTCGATTGTAAGACCTGCACGTTCAAAACGGTTAACAATTTCACCAACATGACCGCCTCTAACGCCATCTGGCTTGATCATAGTGTACGTTTTTTCAATTGCCATAATTTCTTGCCTTTCTTTTCAAAATTTAATGAGCCGCTTAAATAGCCCATAAAGATTACAGCTAAAACACTGTTAGTGTAGCTTACTGCTTAACTTTTGCTATTGAAGTTAAGTTCAACGTTGCTAACTTTCCAGCCAACGCCGCTTCTGACAAGGGAAACGATGTAGTGCATTGTGCCCCCAGAACCTGTATTTGCAGTGACGTAAACAGTAGAAGCATTCATTGAACGCTCGACTGCATCAACTACAGGTGCTGAATCCTGCACCAGCATGTCTGTGATTGTTTGTTGTGACTGAGTGTCAACATCGGACGCATAAAGCTCCTGTGCATTTTGCGGGTTTGCAAACAATTGCGTTACAACACTTGATTGCGTAGGGTAGCCCCACCCTTGCGTGTAAAAGAAAATGCCTGCGCCACAAAGAACAACGACTAGAAGAATAATGGCTAGCAAAATTTTAAGCCCAAAATTGCGTTTTTTGCGCTTCTGCTTGGCAACACCGCGCGACCATTTTTCAAGTTCTTCATCGCTAGAATTAAAGAAATGCTCATCAACAGCCTGGGCATCATATTGAGCAACATCGGCGTTATAAGGGTCGGAGTAATAATAAGGGTCAGCTTCCTGCTGGTTTGTGTAAGGGTCTTGCTGAGCATACATTGCACCGCCATCAGCTGAAACATCAATGCCAGATGTATCGGCGGGTGTGGGCACAACATCAAGATTGCTAACAGTGTCCATAACTTGTGTAGCTTCTGAACTGCCCCCTTGCGCAACCTCACCAATAGCGCGTTGGTAATCAACACTTGCAGAATCTGACAAGTAATAGCTTTTATCGGAAATGGCTTGCTCAAATGCTGTTACAGCCTTTTGCATTTGCCCGCATGCAACATAAGCTTGCCCCAAGTTTGCACACAAGCGGTTTTTAATGTTTGCTGGCATGTTAAATTGCAAAGCACTTTCATAAGACGACACAGCATCGGCTGGTCTGCCAAGCGCCATAAAGCAAATGCCAAGGTTCAAAAGAGCCTTTGTTGGATCTGGGTTGTTGTTGTCAAGTGCAGCTTGCCTAAAAGCCACACCAGCCTCAGCAGACTTACCCTGCTTTAAAAGCGCATTGCCCATACCAGTGTACGCTTTATACGATGCGCCATATTTTGCATCGGTTGCAGCAGCTTCGAAATGGCTCACAGCGTTATTGAAGTCGTGCATGGCTGCGTACGCCATGCCAAGGTTGCAATTAACAGCGCCGCGCGAATCGTATGAAGCGTCTGCCAAAGCCTGGCCATAGGCTGCGATTGCCTCTGTTGGGCGCTTAAGCTTAATTAGGCAATTGCCAATTTGGTGGTTAATTTGGCCGATTTCACCAGGTGCAGGTGGGTTTGCTGCATCCGCTAAACATTGCTGATAGGAACTGAGCGCACGAGCGTAGTCCTTACCAGCAGCTGCAAATTGTGCTTGTTGAAAAAGAAGTGTGTTCATCTGTACCCTTTACTTAAACCTGCAAATTTAAAGAATTGAACAATAAATAGATAAAACAATTAGAAAGCAAAATAAATATTATTCAGCGCCCTCAATTTCAATGCTTTCAATAACATCGCCAACACGAAGCTGTTGTATTACACTTAAGCCTTCAATTGTTTGGCCAAACACAGTGTATTCAGGATCAAGACCATGTTGAGAGCCTAAGCACAAATAAAATTGTGAACCAGCTGAATTTGGGTTTTGGCTTCTTGCCATGGCAAGTGCGCCATCGTTGTGCTTATTGTTAGGGTTTGTAGTGTACTCTTCTTTAATTGAATAACCAGGACCACCCGTACCAAGACCGCCCATTGGGTTGGCTGCTTGTCTAACAACTTCAGAAGGCTCAAGGTTGCGAGTGTTTGGGCAACCGCCTTGAATCACAAAATTTGGAACGTAACGGTGGAATTTTAAGTTGTTGTAAAAGCCTTTTTTAGCAAGCTCAACAAAGTTGCCAACATGAATTGGCGCATCGTTGCCTGCAAGTTGCACACGAATTGTGCCCTTTGAAGTGTTTATAACTGCAACTTCATTGCCATTAGGTTTATATTCAGGTGTGTATAAGCTCACGTTTTCTCCTTTTTCCAAAAAAAATTTTTAACAAAACGAATTCAAATAATATTTAAAACCGCGCGATTAGGCTAAAAAACCTAAAGTAACCCATAAAAGAGTTCAAGTCTTAAAGTTTAAATAAAACGTTGAAGTTGGCTTTTAATCAGAATTAAGAAACCTTAAGCAACCGCCAAAGCACTGATAAGTTTTCCCTAGCCTGCATTCCTTGCATTTTTGCGGAAGGTTGTTAAGCATCGGGAAAATGTATGTAGCTTGAAAATACCTTCGCACCGCAGTAAGATCATCAAAATCATTAAGGCTGACACGTTCCTTACAGCCAGCACCCAAACAACAAGTTGCAGTCATGTTACCGCTAATGTCTAAAACTGGGTCGCTGCAACATGGTGCAAAAGGGTAATTGAGAGTTTTTAAATATTCAAGTTCCTCATTTGTGAAATAGCAGTAAGGAACTACATTACAATCAAAAAGAAAGTTTTTAATACCAAGCTTTTCACATGTTTTCAAAAAACAGATAAATGAAGCCTTTATTTTTGTAAAGAAATCATCACGGCCAATTTCGTAGGGTGGCGTTGCAGTGGAAACCCTAATATTTTTTAAACCATAATGCCTTATCAGAGAGTACACACTTTCAAAATCTTGTTCTTTTTGCCCCACAAAAACATTAAAGCCCACACTTACTTTGCCAATATCGAGCAAACCCTTTTTTCCAGCATCATCTAAAAAGGCATAAATTTCTTGGGTTGCATGCTCGCCAGTATACCTAGTTGAGTTGTAGTTAACAAGAACGCTACCGTAATCAAAATTGATAAATGGCAAAAACCTTCTAATTAAAATACCATTCGTAAACACAATGTAATTCCCACCAGTGCTTCTTGCCCATGCATTTGACATCTTAATTATCTCATCAAAATGAGGATGAATTGTTGGCTCACCCCCAACAAGTTTTAATTCATCTTCACCGCTATTTAGCGCATATTGCAAAATGTCGCGGTATTGTTCGAGCGTAATGCAATTTGAATCGGTCATTCTGTCTTGAGCGAAACAATAAGGACACTTTAAATTACATTTTTCGGTTATTAACACACCCGCCATTTTTCTCCTTCAAACGCACCGTAATTAATAAAAACAATGCCATTAACTAGCATCTACTTCTGAATTATTAGGTAATAGCTTCAACTTTACCTTGCCTGTTCTGTGATGGTTCATGTTTATTACCTTTAAGCTTACAACATGCTTTTTGCCGCAAAGTTTCACAACATCGCCCTCTTTTGGAATGCGATCTAAAACACCCATAATAAGCCCACCTAAAGTTTCGCATTCGCTTGCATCCTCAGGCTCAAAGCCAATAATTTCAGTAAAGTTATGAATTGGCATGCCGCCATCAAGCAGCATTGTTGTTTCCGAAAGCTTTTCAACGTCCGTTTCGCTTTTGTGGTATTCACCATCAATGTGACCAATAATTTGGCTTACTACATCGCTCATGGTGACAATGCCAGCCGTGCCACCGTGCTCGTCAACCACAACTACGATTTTTGATTGCTTGTTGCACATTGCCTGCATAAGCTTAGCAACAGGAATGCTTTCAGGAACAGCGGGAATTTCGCGAATTTGCAAATCAGTCATTTTAGAATTGGAGCCTAAAGCATATAAGTCGCGCTCTTTGGCATAGCCGATAATTTTATCTTTAGAACCGCGACAGACTGGGTAGTGGGAAAACTTAAACTTTTTAGCTAGTTCCAAATTTTGTTTAAACGAATTCTGAACGTCTAAACAGATTAAATCTGTTCTTGGGGTCATAATTGCTTCAGCGTCTTTGTCATCTAAGTCAAAAATGTTGTCAATACACTCATTTTGGACTGGGGAAACAAGCCCACTTTCAGTTGACTCATCTATGAGCAATTTAATTTCATCGTCAGTGTAAACCTCGTGTTCATTTGCAGGGTCATGGCCACTAAGCCGAACAACAGCATTTGTGATGCCGTTAAAAAGCAACATGACTGGGTATGTAACTTTATAAAACACCATTAAGGGGCCTGCAGTAAACAGCGCATAGCGCTCAGTTGCAAAAATGGCAAACGATTTTGGAATAAGCTCGCCCACAACAACGTGAAGCGTTGTCATAATGAAATAGCCAATAGCAACAGCAATAACCGAGATTAAACTTTCAGGAACGCCAAATGTTTCAAGTGGCATGCGAATTAAGGAAGCAAAAAATGGTTCACCCAACCAGCCAAGAGCAAGGGAGGCAAGCGTTATGCCAAGCTGACAAGCAGAAAGATATTTATTAACGTTTTCTGCAATTACAATTGCGCTCTTAGCACCACGCTTACCATTTTCAAGCGCAAGTTCAAGCTGCGATTTGCGAACCCGCACAAGCGCAAACTCAGCAATAACAAAAAAAGCGTTCATTAGCAAAAACAGAACGACAAGAATAAGGCTTACCCAAAGTGGCATTTAAAAGCACATCCTATAAAGCAACTAACCAATTTACAAATTAAATTAAGCAAGTATTATAGCAAACCAATGAATTGATAAAAAAAATGCAGGTTTGAAACATTTTAATAACCGAATGGCTAAAGGTGAATGCACAAAGAAAAGGAAGAAATTACCGAACTAAACAAAAAAGCCAGTCAATTTTGACTGGCTATAAGTTTAATAAGATGCAACTAAAAAGCTAGATTACTTAAAGAAACCCTCGTAGTTGTGCATTTTAAGCTGTGATTCAACCTTAGAC
>CAYVDR010000073.1:2144-7118 GCA_964450625.1 uncultured Senegalimassilia sp. | reverse complement strand
CAAAAAACTGCGGGGCTTCCAACGCTTGAAGTGCTTAAAGGCGCAAACTTAAGCGATGTCATTTGCGTTACAACACGCTACTTTGGCGGTGTGCTTTTAGGCACTGGCGGGCTTGTGCGCGCGTACACGCAAACTGTGCAAGCAGCCATTGCAAGCGCACAGTTGCTTGAAATTTCTAAGTGCGTCGACGTGCGCGTAAAAACAGCGTATGCAAACTTTGGCAAACTTGAACACCTTGCAAGCACATGTGGTGCCAAGCAACAAGAATGCACATATGCAGCAGATATTAGCGCAACATATCGCATGCTTGCTGGCAGCGAGGTTGCGTTTTTAAAAGGCTTGCAAGCGCTTGAGCGTGGCAGCGAAAACGTTGAAGTTAGCAAGCCTTTTGAAGCTGCGTTCTAAAAAAACCAACGTACAGAGTTGCACGTTCACTCAGTTTGCCGCATTTAAAAACTACTTCCAATCGGCACCTAGCACAACCAAGAAGTCACCACTCATTGAATATGTGCCATCGTTTTGAATAACGCTGCCAACGCCAAGCTTGTTAACTATTGTCTGCGCTGCATCTTTGTCACTTGCATTCGAATACACAACTAGCGTTTTTTGGTAGTCGAAGCTGTTGGCGTTGCTAGTGTTAATGCTGTATCCCAGACCTTGAATGCGGCTTGCTGCCTCAAGACCAGCCCCACTAACGCCACAGCCATTGCGCACAGCCACGCTGCCACCGCGCTTAACTGCTACACCTTCTTCATTTGTTTGCCCTGCACTGGTGCTGCCCCCATCGCCTGTTGTTGCCATAATGGTGCCCGACGTGTCATCAACTATGTTGCCCTCAGTTGGCGGCTGACCAGCATCAACACGCTTCATCATTTCCTGCCACTCGCTTTTGTTTGTAACCTCGTACCAAACATCGTCGATATATTGCGATGTTGTAGGCTGCATGGCAGAATAGATGTCTGTTGAAGGGTCTAAGCCTTGCATTGCTTGTGCTAAGCCAATAATGTCGGTTAGCCCTAAATCGGTTGATACATATTGCGAAAGCGCCTGCACAGTACTTGCCATAGTGGCAGCATCTGCGGAAAGCAACTTCTTTGCAATTGCAGCCATGACAAGGCGCTGGTTTGCTGCACGGTATTCATCACCTGGACCCATTTCATCATACGCATGGCGTGCGCGGCAAAGAATTAGTGCCTGGTCACCGTTAAGCGTTTGTTGCCCAGCGTCCAAATGCCCGCCAGCATCGGCATCATCAATTGTCATTGGCACATCAACATCAATGCCGCCAAGTGCATTTACAATGTCGCGGAAGCCATCGAAATTAATTTCTGCATAATGCGAAATGTCAACGTTAGCCAACTTCGACACGGTTTGCACGGCAAGCGATGCACCGCCAAAAACGTGCGCGGCGTTAAGTTTGTTCGTGCCGTATTCGCCTAAATCCACCATGGTGTCACGGTGGAGCGACACAAGCGTTACCTTTTTGTTTACGGGGTCAATGCGTGCAAGCATTATGCTGTCAGTTCTATAGCTGCCACCATATTCACCAGATGCATCACGCTCAGACGAGCCATCGGTGCCCATAAGCAACATGTAAAACGGCTCTTTTGTAAGGTTTGTTTTCACCAAGTATTTGTCAACATCACCCAAGCCAGAATTTAGGTTGCCAGACAAAACATTAACGTATGCAAACGCCCCACCTGCGAAAACAAGAACCAGCGCTGCCGCAATAATGGCGGCATAGAACAACTTAGAGTGTTTTTTTGCCCTATGAGTTTTTGCATATTCCTCGCGTGAAAGCCGCCTGCCCACCGCAACATCGCTGTTGCTAGTAGCACCACTAACACTACCATTAGCACTGGCATTGACATTAGCATTACCGTAGTTCGCACGAGAGTAACCACCTGCATGCCTAGCCGTGCTTCTTGAGGTGTTGTTGTGTTCGCTTGGTCTTGAAGCATGCCTAGCAGCATGGCTATTGTTGTATCTACTATACCTGTTGTTCATAATGCCCTTGCCTTGTTTTAGTGCGTTTAAATTTCATTTAGTGCCAAAGGGTTTTGCAGTATTTTATGTTGGTGGGAAACGAAGGATTAAGTAAACAGCTGAAATTGCTATGGTTAATAGCATAACTGGAAAGCCGTGTTTTAAGAAGCCAATGAATGTAATTTCATGCCCAAACTTCTTTGAAATGTCTGCCAAAACAACGTTTGCACTTGCGCCTATTAGCGTGCCATTGCCGCCTAGGCATGCGCCAAGCGACAGTGCCCACCAAAGTGGTGCAGGGTCTATTCCGTCAGCCTGAAGTGCAAGGATGATAGGAATCATGGTTGCAACAAATGGGATGTTGTCCAAAAAACTTGAAATGATTGCCGAGCCAATTAGTATTGCCAACATGGTAACAAAAACGTTGCCGCCAGTTGCATCGATTAGTGCTTGCGCAAGCATTGCAATAACGCCAGTTTCAGACATTGCACCAACAATAACAAACAACCCGCCAAAGAAACAAAGCGTTGTCCACTCAACACCCTTTAGTGCCTCTTCAATGCTCTCCCCCGACACGAGCATAATAATGCCTGCAGCAGCCAAGGCAATAACGCTTGATTCAACATTTAGTTGCCCGTGCAGCATAAAGCCTAAAACAACGAAAATAATCATGATGCCACTTATGCGAAGCAAGCGAGGGTTTTTAATGTAGTCGTGTTCATCAAGTTCCATAATGGCAGCCTTGTGCTGTTCATTTGCTTTGATGTTCTTACCATACATTAAGTAGAAAACAGGAATTATTGCAGCGATTATTATTAACACAACAGGCCCGTCAACTGCAATGAAATCGGCAAAGTTGTAACCTGCAGCCGAGCCAATCATGATGTTTGGTGGGTCGCCAATTAACGTTGCTGTACCACCAATGTTCGATGCCATAATTTGCGTAAAGAAAAACGGCACTGGGTTAATTTCAAGCAGCCTGCAAATGGTTATTGTCATAGGGCCAATTAAAAGCACCGTTGTAACGTTGTCTAAGAAAGCTGACAAAACAGCTGTAAGCAAAACAAACAAAACCATTATCCGCCACGGGTCACCCTTCGCAAGCCGTGCGCATTTTATTGCCAAAAACTCAAACGCACCCGATTGTTTTACAACTGCAACGAACATCATCATGCCCATTAGCACGCCAAGCGTATTGAAGTCGATGTGCTCAACCGCTTTGTCAAATGGCAAAATTTGAACAACATTTAGGATTGTGGCACCAATAATGGCAATAAGTGCGCGGTGCACTTTTTCGGTCATAATGGCAACCATTGCAACAACGAAAACTACAATTGAAATAATCTGCGATGCGTCCATGTTTCTCCTATTTCCAGAAGCGAAAACTTAAGGCTGTAAAAATAAAAAACGAACACCATAAGTTCGCTAAAACTAAATTAAAAGGAATATAGCAAACAAAATGTTAAGTTGGAAAAGTTACAATAAAGAAAAAGAATGTTAAATGCCACGTAATAAACGCATTCAGCAATCATTAGCAACAGCGAAACGTCAGAATCTACGGCTGTAGCATTCAACGATTCTTTCCAAACACTACATTTGCTCGTTCAAAAATTCCCTGAAGTACGGCATATCGAAGCCAACAACACCCCTGCCCCTAGAGCCAATAACGCCTGCATCAATTAAACGTTTGCGATACTGGGCAATTTGTGAGCTGGACCACTTCAAACGCTGCTTTAAGTCTGCAGCCGTTGTTTCATTTTCGTCTTGAAGCATTGCATATAAAAAGCGTTTATCAGACTCAGAAAGCTCACGAATTGTAGACTCCAGGATGCGGGTTTTCATTTCTTGCTTGGCAAGTTCTATGCCAATTTCAAAATCTTCCTTAGAAATTTCAGTAGAGTTTTCGTTAACATTCCAACTTCTATACCCCACAAGTTGTAACAGAAACGGAAACCCTGCAATTGCCTGTACTGCAATGGCAATTCCGCTTGAATTTGCAGTTCTGCCATTTTCTGTTATTGTTCTCCGTAGTGTCTCTTCAATTTCAAAATCGCTAATTCTTTTTAGTTGCTGCATTTGGGAGCGGCGCAAAAAAGAAACTGTTTTATTTGTTACAAGCCCGAATATATTTGCAGGCAGGCCTGCCATCATAAGCGAGACTTTGCGACCTTCACGCAAGAAATGTTGATATGTCGCTGATAGTAAAACAAGCTCATCAAGCGAGGGGTTTATTTCATCAACTGTGATTAGCAGACCGGTTTCTGTTTTAGCAAGTTCATCTAAAATGGCATTCATCCTGCTTCGCCAATTGGTTTTTTTCTCTGCGTTATTAGCAAAAGAAACACCACCAACGCCACTAATTTCGACACTCTGAATTTTTCTGTGCTTCGAGCTGTCAAGCAAATGACTGGCTTTTTGCTGGGAGAGGATCTCAATGTCATCAAGCATGCCAGGCATAGCCGTTGTACTAACACTAACCCAACCTAACCCTTCAGCCTTTTGCGCAAAGTAGCTAAGAAGTGCTGTTTTACCTGTGCCTCTTGCACCTGCAAAAAGGCTTGTAAGTTCAGGTGCTCTGTAGCTAAATTTTAACGCTGCAATTGTAGCGTTTATTATTTGTTTTCTACCTGCAAGATGCGCAGGGATTTCACCGAAGCTGGGGGTGAAAGGGTTAACTTGTTGCTTCATTTTTACTCCTACGTCCTGCTATATTCTTTTAAGCGTTTCTAAATTTGAATTACAGCGCAAGCATACGTTTGTCGCAGCTGTGAACTTTAAATTCACTTGACTTCCTATTCAGCTAGTATAACAAACCTTCTAAGTTTCTCTAAGGAGTTCTAAGTTCTTCTAAGTTTCTCTAAGTTCTTCTAAGCAGCTTTAAGCTAATTTATTTATGATTACTGAAAAAGTTTCCAACAACATACAAGCCAAAAAAGTGCGGATTTCGGGTAAAATAGCAATTGAAAAAGTGCGGATTTCGGGTAAAAT
>CAYVDR010000073.1:0-2044 GCA_964450625.1 uncultured Senegalimassilia sp. | reverse complement strand
GGAAAATCTACTACTGTTGAGGCATTTGCTAAGCAGGAATACAAATCACACATAATCATTGACTTTTCAGCAACACCAAAGCACATTGCCCAACTGTTCGATGACACTTCCGACCTAAATTACTTATTCCTTCAACTGCAGCTGCAATTTAACGTTCAACTTCACAACAGAAATTCAGTCATAGTTTTTGATGAGGTTCAATTCTGCCCACCAGCAAGGCAGGTCATAAAGCACCTGGTAGCAGATGGCAGGTTCGATTACATTGAAACAGGCTCGCTTATTTCAATTCGCAAAAATGTTGCAAATATTTTAATTCCAAGCGAAGAAGTTAAAATTGAAATGTTTCCAATGGACTTTGAAGAATTTTGTTGGGCGCAAAATAACACTTCGCTCAACCCACTGCTAAAGCAAACATTTAACGAAAAGAAGCAGCTGGGAAATGCCATTAACAGAAAAATCATGCGAGACTTTAGGCTTTATATGCTTGTTGGTGGAATGCCCCAAGCTGTAGAAAGCTACATTGAAACAAACAATTTTCAAAGTGTTGACGAAGTAAAGCGTGCAATAATTGCACTCTATGAAGAGGACTTTCACAAAATTAGCCCAAGCGGTGCACTGTCACGGCTGTTCGATGCAATTCCTGGGCAGCTTGCAACTAAGGCTTCACGATATCAAGTGTCTAGTGTTTTTTCTGGCAGAAAAGCTTCCGAATTTGTTGAGGGACTTGCTGAGCTTCAGGCCTCTAAAACAGTGCTTTGCGCTTTTTGTGCAAGCGACCCAAATGTTGGAATGCACGGAAGTGTGAACCTTAACAAGTTCAAACTTTACCTTGCAGACACTGGGCTTTTTGTAACTTTGATGTTTAAAGACTCAAAGTTTACAGAAAATGTTGTGTACGACAAACTGCTTGCAGACAAGCTGCCTGTCAACCTTGGCTCAGTGTACGAAAACATTATTGCGCAGACACTTGCAACAAATGGGCACAAACTCTTTTACTACACATGGCCAAATGCAAAAACGAAACGCAACTACGAAATAGATTTTCTATTGTCAAGCGCAAAAAAAATTTGCCCAATTGAAGTAAAGTCTTCAAATTACAAAACCCACTCATCGCTTGATGCATTTGCGAAAAAATTCTCTTCCAGAATTGCAGAACAATATTTGGTTTACACAAAAGACCGCTGCAAAGATGGCGCAGTCACTTGCCTTCCAACATACATGGCTCAATTTTTGTAATTAAGCACTACACCTTAACATTTGGGTTTAAGTATTGCCCATGCGCTTTTGTTTTAGCCCCACACTGAATTGCAAACCTAGGGCAGCGGTGCAAGCAACCAAGACACATGACGCACTTACTTTTAACCCAAACGGGTTTCCCACCTTCAATTTGTATAGCATGAACAGGGCATTTCTTCTCACACAGCCCACAGCCATTGCAAGTTTCTTCAACGCTAAACCTGCTTGTTTTCCTGCCATGCAAGTCATAAATTCGCTTAGCAACCAAGTTACTCAAAAGCGCAGGGGTACTGCCGCTCATGCGGGCAACACACTTGTTTGCTTTAACGTTTGAGATTATGTTGTCAATGGTGCTTTCAGTATCAACCAGGTACTTTGCTTGCAATTCTTTTGTTGAGATGTCAAAAATTGGAGTGTAATTGTCAACCATTTTCACTGCAAAGTAGGCATCTATGTTGTGTTTTTTAATTTTGTTGTTTGCAAGTGCGCCCGTGGCACCAGGTGTTGTTCCACAGGTTGCAACAAAATACAAGTAATTCGCTTTAAAGTTAGCTTCGCAAAGAAACTCATCAATTATGCTAGGGAGCGACCAAAAATAAGTAGGAACAACAATGCCAATTCTGTCATCTTCAAAATTGAAACGTTCGCAATCAATACACTGCGGAATTGAAACAATATCCTCGCCAGTTGCCTGTGCAATCCTGGTTGCAACGTACTTGGAGTTTCCTGTTGCAGAAAAGTAAAGTATCATGCCTTTATCCTTTGATTGTTTCTTGTTGACTTGGGCATTATACCCAAATCTTCTAAG
>CAYVDR010000072.1:5661-7145 GCA_964450625.1 uncultured Senegalimassilia sp. | reverse complement strand
TGAACTTGACAATTTAGTGCTTGCATGTATTTTAGCCACATAAATTTGTATAATTCAAAAGCAAACGAGAATACCTTACCGAACAGGGGGAAAAATGGCAAGCAACAATGCACTTTTGCACGTTGAGGGCTTGTGCGCAAGCGCAGGCGACAAAGAGATATTGCACAACATTAACTTCAGCGTTAATGCAGGTGAAACTCATGTTTTAATGGGGCCAAATGGTGCTGGCAAATCCACGCTTGGCCGTGTTGTTTTAGGCGATGGCGAATATAAAACAACGGCTGGCAAAATTGAGTTTGCAGGAAAAGACATTACAGCTTTAAGCCCCGACAAGCGCTCACACGCAGGGCTTTTCTTAAGCTTTCAAGCACCTGTTGAAATTCCTGGCGTGCCAATTTCAAGCTTTTTGCGTGCCATTTCTTCTGGTCGTGAAAACGTTGGCAACATGAAGGGCAAACAGTTTCGCAAACATGTGAAAGAGCTTGCACGCGAGCTTGACATGGACGCAAGCTACCTTGACCGTGAGCTTGGCGTTGGCTTTTCGGGTGGCGAAAAAAAGAAACTTGAAATGCTTCAGCTTTTGCTGCTTGAGCCAAAGCTTGCCTTCCTTGACGAAACCGACTCTGGTCTAGACGTTGACGCGCTTTCCGTTGTCTCACGCGGCATGGCGGCATATCGCAAGCGCTGCGGCGGCACCATGGTAATTATCACGCACAACACTCGCATTTTGGAGCATGTCGACGTTGACAAAGTGCATGTGCTTGTAAACGGACGCATTGCTGCAACAGGCGATGCTAGCATGATTGCCAACATCGATGAAAACGGCTTTGAACAATTCGAGCAAGCTTCCACCCCCACATCAAACGCAAATTCTGCTGCTGAAAATTCTGCAAGTGAATAAAAGAGGCAGCCATGACTAAGAACAGAACTAACGTTGAAGATGTCGACCGCAGCTTGTACGACTTTTCGTACGGGCAAGCGGCTGACACGCTGGAAAGTGGTCTAACTCCTGAAATTGTTCGTGAAATTTCAGCTGAGAAAAACGAACCCGATTGGATGCTTGAACACCGCTTAAAATCGCTTGAAATTTACAACAAAATTCCAGTGCCTGACTGGGGGCCTTCCATTGCAGGGCTTGACATGAACAACATCGTTACATACGTGAAGCCTAAAACGGAGCAAAAAAGCGATTGGGAAAGCTTACCTGACGATGTTAAAAACACGTTTGACCGCTTGGGCATTCCAGAGGCTGAGCGAAGCTACCTTGCTGGCGTGGGTGCGCAGTACGACTCTGAACTGGTGTATCACAACATGCAAGACACTGCATCGAAAATGGGCATAGTGTATTCTGGCATTGAAGAGGCGCTTGAAAACCCAAAATGGGAAGCCATCATTCGCGAAAAGTTTATGACGCTAATTCCTGCAACCGACCACAAATTTGCTGCCCTTCACGGGGCTGTTTGGTCGGGCGGCAGCTTTGTTTA
>CAYVDR010000072.1:0-5561 GCA_964450625.1 uncultured Senegalimassilia sp. | reverse complement strand
CGTGCCAAGTGCGAAGAAGGCGGGCAGGTTGAATGGGTGTCTGGCAGCTTTGGCAGCCACGTGGGCTATTTGTACCCCATGTCCATTTTGGCAGGTGAGGGTGCGAATTGCTCGTTTACAGGCATAACGTTTGCAGGTGCTGGGCAAAACCTTGACACTGGTTGTAAGGTTGTGCTGGCAGCGCCAAAAACAACTGCTACCGTTGAAACTAAGTCAATTTCAAAAGCTGGCGGCATTTCAACGTTTCGCAGCAGCGTTGTTGCAACACCTAAAGCGCACGGCAGTGCTTGCAGCGTGTCTTGTCAGTCGCTTATGCTTGACGACAAAAGCCGCTCCGACACAATTCCTGCAATGGACATTCGCTGTAAAGACGTTAGCATTGGCCATGAAGCAACAATTGGTCGCATAGGCTCCGAGAAGTTGTTCTACCTGATGAGCCGTGGTGTCAGCGAACAGGAAGCTCGCACAATGATTGTTAACGGTTTTTGCGAGCC
This sequence comes from uncultured Senegalimassilia sp., assembly GCA_964450625.1. Classification (GTDB taxonomy): domain Bacteria; phylum Actinomycetota; class Coriobacteriia; order Coriobacteriales; family Eggerthellaceae; genus Senegalimassilia. The sequence goes on along the minus strand of CAYVDR010000072.1, from coordinate 5,067 downwards.
TGTGTCAAAAGAGCTTCCGCTTGAATACGCAGTTGAAATGAACAACTTAATTAAACTTGAGATGGAAGGGGCAATTGGTTAAATGGAAACTTCAAAAAACACCCTTTCAAATGTGTGCGCCATGCCTGCGCCAACGTGGCACAAGCTAAAAATGAACCACGCCTCGCTTGATTTGCCAGCCAATTTGGAATATAAGCAAAATGTAACAATTGAGGCAAAGTCTTGCGAAATTGGCAGTGCCAGCGCTTTCGATAAAGCTGTTGCAAAACTGCAAGCACAAATTGATGCTGAACATGCGCAAAACGAAGAAGATGACAGAAGCGTAATTGCTGCGCTTGACCCTGGCACTGCACCTGACAACTTGGATGTCCCCGCACTTTCAAAGTGGGAAGAGGTGTCAGCAAAGCAGCAAGTTGAAAACAACGTTGCTGCTGCTTTTGCATGCGGGCTTGGCAGGGAGGCTGAAGCATGGCTTAACAATGCCGCTGCCAAAAACAAGAAAGTAATTCAAAGCAATGCAGAAATTGAAAAGAGCCATGGTGTTGGCTTTGCCACTGTGCAAGTAAGTGGCATTGCTGGTGCTGTTAGCACATGCGCACTTGATGTTGTTGCAAAAGCGCACACAACATTAAACGTCCTTGTTGTGCTTGATGCGCCTCAAGCGGGAAGCGGCATGCTTGGCACACTGCTTCGTGTTTTTGCAGGTGAAGGCTCCACAGTTAACATTACCGCAGTTCATGCACTTGAAAACACATGGACTGTGCTTGATGGCACGGGCATTGTTGCCGCTTCGGGCGCACGGGTTAACATAAGCCACAAAATGCTTGGTGGCTCTAAAACATACACCGCCCTTGAAGCCGACCTTCGGGGTGCTGAAAGCGAAATTAACATTGACACACGCTACATTGCAGCTGGCAGCGAACTTCGTGATTTCAATTACATCGTGCACCACCGTGGCAAAAACACCAAAAGCAACATTAATGCCAACGGTGCGCTTATGGGCACATCCTCCAAAACATACCGTGGCACAATCGATTTAGTGCACGGTTGCAAGGGGGCGCAAGGCACTGAAAACGAAACTGTGCTTCTAATTGATGAGGGCACACACAACAAAAGTATCCCTGTAATTTTGTGCGACGAGGACGAAGTGTCGGGCAACCACGGTGCCACTATTGGCCACATTGCCCCTGAACAGCTGTTTTACTTGCAATGCCGCGGGCTTTCAAAGCAAGCTGCCGAAGGGCTGTTTGCAACGGCAGTGCTTGAGGATGCATACATTAACGTAAACAACGAAGCCGCACGCACAGGCATTTTGAAAATTGCACAGCAAAACTCAATTCCAATTCAAAAGGTTGATGAATAGCAATGGCAAACTTAAACAATAACGCTAACAACAACGCACAAAACCGCAGCGCCTGCGCTGTGGCAGATGCTGCAGCAGCTGCACAGGCGTCTGCACGTGCAGGCCACATTGTGTGCACGGCAAACATTGCCGAAAACCCCTACAAGCGCGATTTTCCGCTTTTAGCAAACCACCCAAACCTTGTGTTTTTGGACAGTGCCGCCACAGCGCAACGCCCAGCCGTTGTGCTTGATGCGCAGCGCCGCTTCTACGAGGAAATGAACGCAAACGCCCTGCGTGGGCTTTACCGCTTGTCCGTTGAAGCCACGCAAGCAATTGATGTTGCACGCCAACGTGTGGCGCGCTTCATTGGCGTTGAAAATGCGCACGACATTGTTCTTGCACGCAACGCAACAGAAGCACTTAACCTTGTGGCACACGCATTTGCGCCAACTGTTTTAAACCCAGGCGACGAGGTGTGCATTTCCATTATGGAGCACCACTCAAACCTTATTCCCTGGCAGCAGGTTTGCAAAAAGTGCTATGCCAAACTTGTGTACATGTACTTAAACGAGCAAGGTGAAATTACCGAAGAGGAAATGGATGCAAAAATTGGTCCGAAAACAAAAATTGTGTCCATCGCACACGTCTCAAATGTTTTAGGTATTGAAAACCCAGTGGCTAAGCTAGCAAAACGTGTGCATGACGTTGGCGGCTACTTAGTTGTTGACGGTGCGCAATCGGTCCCGCACATTGCTGTCAACGTTTCAGAAATTGGTGCCGACTTCTTCGCATTCAGTGCTCACAAGTTGTTTGGGCCTTTTGGCATGGGCGTGCTTTGGGGCAAAAATGAACTTCTGCGCGATATGCCCCCGTTTCTTACAGGTGGCGAAATGATAGATTCCGTTACTGAGCAGGGTGCCACATGGGCACAAGTGCCCGAAAAGTTTGAAGCAGGCACGCAAGATGCAGCTGGCATTTACGCCACAGCTGCTGCAGTTGCATACGTTGAGCAAGTTGGCATTGATGTTATTGAAGCCCGTGAGGCGGCACTCGTGCGCTACTGCATGGAAAAAATGGCTGAATTGCCCTACATAAGCGTTATTGGTCATGAAAACCCAAGCAAGCACCACGGCGTTATAAGTTTCAATGTGCAGGGCATTCACCCGCACGACGTTGCAAGCATTCTTGACCTTGACCAGGTTGCCATTCGTGCAGGGCACCATTGTGCGCAACCTCTGCTTACGTGGCTTGGCGTTGAAAACCTTGCATGCTGCCGTGCAAGCCTTGCATTTTACAACGACAAAGCCGACATCGATGCATTAATTGCAGGTTTAGAAAAAGTTTGGAGCACATTTAATGGCTAGCATATACAACGCTGCACTTATGCAGCACAATTCCCACCCCGACTACAAGTACGACTTAAACAACGCCACACACGTTCACGAAGGCGTTAACCCAAGTTGTGGCGATGAGCTAACATTGAAGCTTCGCATTGAAAACGGTGTTATTGAAGAAGCTGCATTTCAAGGGCATGGTTGCGCTGTAAGCCAAGCATCAGCCGACATTATGGCAGACTTAATAACAGGCGAAACTGTTGAAGAAGCGCAACGTTTGTATGACCTGTTTGTGCGCATGGTTAAAGGTGAAGAACTTACAGAAAGCGAACTTGAAGACTTAGACGAAGCTGCGCAGCTTGAAAGCATAAGCCACATGCCGGCACGTGTAAAATGTGCTGAGCTTGGTTGGCGCACACTAAACGAAGTAATCAACGAGCAAAAAAGCGAATAGAACAATCCAAAATTAGCAGATGTCAAACGTGGCCGCACGCGTGCATAGCTAAGCACGCGCATTAGCTATTAGCTAGTGCCACTACTAATGCAACTTCACTAGCCTTCAAGCGCGCTTGCTGCTTCAAGCCATTCAGTTTCAAGCACGTCAACATTAGCGGCTCGCTCATCAATTTCAACTTGCAAGGCGGCTAGCGCCTCGTAATCTGTGGGGTTGGTGTCCTGCATTTCCTGCTTTAGCTCTTCAATTTTGCTGCGTTGGGTTTTAAGCTTATTTTCGCAGCTGCGCATCTCTTTTTTAAGCTGCTTAATTTCGCCACCCGAAAGTTTATTAACGCCAGCTTCAGCTGCTTTCACATTTGCTGGGCTGGCATTATTATGTGAGCGGGAATTAGCTGATGCCTTGCTTTGTGCCTGCGCAGAAGCATCAGAATTGCAAAGCTTTAAATATTCGTCGAAGCCACGAGGCAGGTGGCGCAGCTTGCCACCAATAAGTGCATACTGATTGTCGGTAACACGCTCCATCAAAAACCTGTCGTGCGTTACAAGCAAAAGTGCGCTTGGCCAGCTGTCCAACAAATCTTCCATGGCAGCAAGCATGTCAGTGTCCATGTCGTTGCCAGGTTCGTCTAGCACAAGCACATTTGGCGCATCAAGCAAAATTAACATTAGCGCTAAGCGGCGCTTTTGCCCGCCCGACAAATCTTTCACAGGTTCATTTAAGGTCGCGCGCGAAAAACCCAAGCGCTCAAGCAACTTTGCTGGCGTTGTTTCTTTGCCGTCAAGCATAACGCGCCTTGAGTAATTGCTTGTAATCTCACGCACGCGCATGTTTTCGTATTCGCCCAAATTTTCCAGGCGCTGTGACAAGTGCGCAAACTGCACGGTTTTGCCAATTTTCACCCTGCCTGAATTTGGCTTTATTAACCCTTGTGCAACTTTTAAAAACGTTGTTTTACCAGCACCATTAGCCCCAATTATGCCAATGCGGTCAGCTGGACCAACCGAAAAATCAACCTCGTCCAGCAAAGGCGTTTCGCTGCCATCAAACTTAACTGTAACGTTTTTAAACTCTATAACTTGCTTTGATAGCCTAGAAGCTGCCATGCGCTGAAGCTTCAGCTCAAAGCGCATAGGCGGCACATCGGACACAAGCTCATTTGCAGCATCAACGCGAAACTTAGGCTTTGTGCCACGCGCCTTAGGCCCGCGCGCAAGCCATGCAAGTTCACGGCGAAGCGCATTTTGCCGCTTAGCTTCAGCAAGCTTTGCTAAACGCACACGCTCAACGCGCTTTATAACGTATTCCGAAAACCCACCAACAAACTGGTTTACCCCGCCTGCATGCACTTCCCAGGTGTTTGTGCACACCTCGTCCAAAAACCAACGGTCATGCGTTACAACTAACAGCGCACCACTATTGCGCTTCCAACGGTTTTGCAAATGCGTGGCAAGCCATGTGATTGTTGCAACATCCAGGTGGTTTGTGGGCTCGTCAAGCAGCAAAACATCCCAGTTGCCAATTAGCACGCGCGCAAGGTCAACACGCCTGCGCTGCCCACCCGAAAGCGAAGCGACTTTTGCGTCCCACGCAATGTCTGACACAAGCCCATCAATTATGTTACGCACCCGCGCACTTGAAGCCCATTCATAACTGCTAACATTGCCAACAATTGCAGTTTCAACGCTAGCGTTATCGTCTAGCGCATCGGTTTGCCCAAGCATCCCAACCGTTGGTGTACCGCTGTGCAAAACACGCCCTGCGTCTGGTGTTATGTTGCCTGCAAGCACTGAAAGCAGCGTTGATTTGCCGCCACCATTTTCGCCAACAATGCCAATGCGCTGCCCAGTTTCAACACCAAGCGACACTTCGCGCAAAACTTGCTTTGTTGGAAATTCAACGCTTACGTTTTCGCAACCTAAAATAAATGCCAT
>CAYVDR010000071.1:0-7167 GCA_964450625.1 uncultured Senegalimassilia sp. | reverse complement strand
TGCGCTTGTTGGCACAGTTACGGTTGAAGGCACGCCTGCTTCATTTGAAACGCTAAAAGCAACTGTTTCAGGGCTTCCAAGCGATGTAACCGCAGTTAAATACCAATGGTGCTACACAACAGATGCTGGTCAAACATTCGTTGAAATTAAAGACGCAACTTCAAGCGAGTACACAATCACACGCGATATGGAAGGCAAGCAACTAGCATGCGAAGTAACGGATGGCTCCCAAACGCCTTATTCAAAGTCAATTACGTCAGCATTAACGGAAGCTGTTGCTAAGCCTTTGCTAACAGGCAGCGTTGAGCTTGCTCCAGCAACAGGTGCATTTGCCGTTGACAATCAAATTACTGCTGCAACTGTGAATTTGCCCACTGGAGCCACTGCAAGCTATGTATGGTATCGCGTAAGCGCTGAAGGTGACACCACTGAAATTACAGGCGCAAATGCTTCAACTTACACTCCAGTTGAAGCAGACAGGGGCTGCACACTAACTTGCCGTGTAACTGATTCAACTAACACTTATTCAAGCTACATTGAGGCAACAACAGGCACAGTTGTTTATGGTGCAAACTTGTCTGGAAAAGTTTCAATCACTGCAGACACTGTAAAACTGACTGCAACTGTTAACTTGGCGAACACACAAAGTGATGTAACAGTTCTTAAGTACCAGTGGTGGCGCGACAATGAACCAATTTCAGGCGAGGTTGACGCAACTTATAAGTTTGATGCAACTGACGACTTGGGCAACCATACTTACAAAGTTGTTGTAACGGACGTTACAACAGGTACTCCACATGCATCTAGCATTGAAAGCAGCTCGCTTAGCCACACAATGAACACACCATTAACAGGCACTGTTTCAATTTCTGGCACTGCTAAAACGTTTGAAACACTAACTGCTGCTGTCACAGGGAATCAAAGCGACGCATCACTCAAATACCAATGGTGCTACACAGAAGATGCTGGCACAACGTTTGTTGATATCGCAGATGCAACTTCAGCCACTTACACAATCACAACCAACATGGTGGGCAGGCAGCTTGCATGCGTTGTAACGGATGGTTCAGCAAATGCTTATTCAATGTCAATTACATCGCCATTAACCGCAGCTGTTGTCAAGCCTGCGCTTACAGGCACCGTTAGCATTGCCACAACCACAGCATCTGATGCAGTTGCCGTTGGCAATGAACTTAAAGCCACAGTTGCAAGCCTTTCCACCAATGCTACTGCAAGTTATGCATGGTACCGTGTAAGTGCCGATGGTAAAACTAGAACTGAACTCGCTAATTCAAACAAATCAACTTACACTCCAGTTGAAGAAGACAGGGGCTGCACATTAATTTGCCGCATAACCGATTCAACAAGTGCTTACTCAGGCTACATCGAGTCTGCCCAAACCAGCGTTGTGTATGGCGCAACTTTAACTGGCACTTTAGCAATTGACTCTACTGACGCAACAAAACTTGTTGCAACCGTTTCGGGGCAGCAGAGCGATGCAACAACGCTTTCTTATCAGTGGTATCGCGATAATACGGCAATTGATGGCGCAACTGAGGCAACTTACACATTCAACGCAACTGATGATTCAGGTGCACACGAATATAAAGTTGTTGTGACAGACGCCACAGCAAGTGTTACTCCACATGCAGGCTCAATTGAGGTAACATACAGCAAGACTGCGTAGGTTTTTGGTAACTAGCTTACAGTGCCCTAACGCCTGTAACGCATGTTAGAGTTATGGGCTAGTGCCTTCTACTTTCTGGATGCCACTGGCTTATAAGGTTTCAACCCCCATAACACGTGTTTGAGTTATGGGGGTTTTTTCAGGCAAAAAACTTTCTGCTAATATGCTTTTTGTCTAGCTTCATTAAGTTTATTCGATTTAAGAAGCTCAGGTTTTTGGGGGTGTGGCGGAATTGGCATACGCAACGGACTTAAAATCCGTCGCCCTTGGGCTTAAGGGTTCGAGTCCCTTCACCCCTACCAGTTAATTCACAAGCCAGCTAAGCTGGCTTTTTTTAAGTTATATGCAGTTTTTAACGGAAGCAAAATGGAAAGTATTTTTGACATATTTTCTGACGAAGCAAACCAGCCCTCCACGTTCGAAGGCTACCTTAATGCATGCGCTTCGAAGGTTGGCAATTTGGTCAACCAGTACTTGCCTAAAGCCAGCCACAAAGACATAAACCGCTACCTATACACCCCTTTGCGTGCCTACAGCGAAAACGGTGGCAAAAGGCATCGGCCTCTCATCTGTTTTGCGGCAGCGCAAGCAGTTGGTGGCAACCCACGGCTTGCGGCAAGTACTGCTGCTGCCATTGAACACTTTCACACGGCGGCTTTAATCCACGACGACATTGCTGACGAGGCACAGTTGCGCCGTGGTGTTGATTGCATGCACATAAGCGAAGGAATTGGGCTTGCAATCAATGCGGGCGATTTGGCGCTTTCGCTTGTAAACGGCACTGTTGTTCAAGACAGCGCACTTTCAAGCGATCAAAAAGTGCGTGTAATTTCCGAGCTTATTGACATGACGCGCAAAACAATTGAAGGCCAGGCGCTTGACATTGGTTGGGCGCGTGATGGGCGCTACGACATAACAACAAAAGACTACCTTTTAATGGCAACGCTAAAAACAGCGCATTATTCAGGGGCTGTGCCTTTGGCAGTTGGCGCAATTGTTGGTGGTGGCACAAATGCCCAGGTTGAGGCCTTGCGTGAATATGGGCTTGACACAGGGCTTGCATTTCAAATTCAGGACGACTTGCTAAACTTAATTGGCTCGAAAGAATCCACCCAAAAGGACTTTCGCAGCGACATCACAGAAGGCAAGCGCACGCTTTGCGTTGTGCATGCGCTGCAAAATGCAAGCACTGAAGACAGGCACAGGCTAATAGAAATTTTGTCTGCTAAGGAAACCAGTAAAAGCGTTTTGCAGCAAGCCGTTGACATAATGAACGCTTCAGGCTCAATTGACTATGCACGCGCTTACGCTGAAAAACTAACTAGCGAAGCAAAAGTGCGCCTTGCCAACAAAATTGAGCCTTCGCCTTCACGTGACTTGTTGCTTTCAATGGCAGACTGGTTTGTCAGCCGCTTAAGCTAAAGGGGGCTGTTATGGAAACAATAAAGCTTAACGACACAGGTGCCGGCGTTGAGGATGTTCAAAACAGGCTTTGTTTAATTGGGCTTTTAGATGAATCTGGCGTGGACGGCACATTTGGCAAGCAAACTGCCAGGGCAGTTGAAGCGTTTCGTGAAAAGGTAAAGCTGCCAAAAGGCAGCAGCGTTGATTCCAAATGCTGGGCTGCACTTGTTGATGCAACGTTTTCGCTGGGCGACCGCACGCTTTATTTGCGCATGCCGCACTTTCATGGCCACGATGTGAAGCAGCTGCAGCAGGCGCTTTCTGCCCTTGGTTTTGCCTGCGGGGCGGTCGACGGCATTTTTGGCGCATTCACAGAGCTTGCCCTTCGCAAGTTTCAAGCCAACATGCAGCTTCCAACCGACGGTATTGCAGGCGCATACACATTTGCAACAATTCAAAACTTGCACCATTCATGGGAAGGCAAAGGTGCTGTTGCAGGTGCCAATTTAGGCTTTGCACGTGCATCTAGCGTGCTTGAGCAAAATGCGTTGTGCTTGTTTGGCACGTCCGAGTTCACACGCTCTGTTGCGGCTCGCATGTCGAATTTGGCTCTTGCTACAAACCCTGCTTCAAAAATCACAAGTGCTGAAAACTTGCTTGTTGCACCCTCTGCCGACATGCTAATGGTGCACATTGTGCTACCAAGCGAAAACACCAGCAATGTTTCAAGCGTGCAGTTTCAGCCAGAGGAAAGTTTGGCACAACGCTTGCAAGAGGCTATTGGCTCATTGCAGGCTGCATCAGGCATGTCGCGCATTGCTGTTGTGCTGCCAGGCTGCACATGGCAAGACGCAGGGCAGGGCAGAAGTGCCCAACACTTTGCCATCACGCTTTTAGACGCCTTGTGCACAGCACTTGCTTAAAGTGCTGCTGTGCAGGTGTTTCGTTAGTTTTTAATACATTGTTTTAACTTGGAAGGAGTAAACATGCCACGTCCAATGACAATAGCCGAAAAAATTCTTGCTGCACATGCTGGTTTGCCCGAGGTCAAGCCTGGGCAGCTTATAGAGTGCAACTTAGACCTTGTTTTGTCAAACGATGTTACAACACCACTTGCCATTAAAACTTTTAATGAAATTGGTGCAGGCAGGGTTTTTGACGCAGCCCGTGTTGTAATTGTGCCCGACCACTACACCCCAAACAAAGACATAAATTCAGCCAAGCTTGCAAAAACGTGCCGTGAGTTCGCTCGTGAACAGGGCATTACGCACTACTGGGAAGTTGGCTGCGTTGGGGTTGAGCATGCGCTTCTGCCCGAGGCTGGCGTTGTTGGTGCGGGCGACTTAATAATAGGTGCCGACAGCCACACATGCACTTATGGTGCACTTGGCGCGTTCTCAACTGGTGTTGGCTCAACCGATGCTGGCGTGGGTTATGCCACAGGCAAGGCGTGGTTCAAAGTGCCTGAAACCATGTTGTTTAAAGTTGAGGGCGAGCTTGCTCCTGGCGTTACAGGCAAGGATGTTATCTTGCACATCATAGGCAAAATTGGTGTTGATGGTGCGCTTTACCGTGCCATGGAATTTACAGGTTCTGCCATTCGCAGCCTTTCAATGGAGGGGCGCTTAACAATTTCAAACATGGCCATTGAAGCTGGTGGCAAGGCTGGCATCATTGAAGTTGACGATGTCACTCGTGCGTATATGCAAGGTCGCACCGAGCGCAAATTCACTGAATACCATTCAGATGCAGAAGCTGAGTATGCGCAAGTTATTGAAATTGATGCAGCCGACATTGTGCCTACGGTGGCGTTTCCACACCTGCCTTCCAACACACGCCCAGTCGCACAAGCACGTGATATAAAAATTGACCAAGCAATAATTGGCAGCTGCACTAACGGCCGCATGGAAGACATGCGCCAAGCAGCTGAAGTTTTGCGCGGGCACACGGTGAACAAAAACGTGCGCTGCATAATTATTCCCGCCACGCAAAAGGTGTACAAGCAGTGCATCGCTGAAGGGCTAATGGACGTGTTCATCGACGCACATTGTGCTGTGTCTGCGCCAACGTGCGGGCCGTGCCTTGGCGGGCACATGGGCGTTCTAGCGCCTGGCGAGCGTGCAGTTGCAACAACTAACCGGAACTTCGTGGGGCGCATGGGCGATGTTACAAGCGAGGTTTATTTAACGTCGCCTGCTGTGGCAGCAGCATCGGCTGTGCTTGGTCACATTGGCTTGCCAAGCGATGTTAACTAGTTTTCAAAGCAAGGAGCATACATAATGAAATTCGAAGGCACAGTACATAAATATGGGCGTGACGTTGACACAGACGTAATAATTCCTGCACGCTACCTTACAACGTCCGACCCAGCCGAGCTTGCAAAACATTGCTTGCAAGACTTAGATGCAAACTTCGTAAACAAAGTAAAGCCTGGCGACATTATTGTAGCGCAGGAAAACTTTGGCTGCGGCAGCTCGCGTGAGCATGCGCCAATTTGCATCAAAGCTGCTGGTGTAAGCGTTGTTATTGCCAAAAGTTTCGCACGCATTTTCTACCGCAATTCCGTGAATATTGGGCTTGCCATAATGGAGTGCCCTGCTGCTGTTGATGGCATTAACAATGGCGATGAAGTTTGTGTTGATGCATCCACGGGCACAATAACTAACAAAACAACGGGTGCAACATTTCAAGCACAGCCTTTCCCACCTTTTTTGCAGGAAATCATCGAGCAAGGCGGGCTTGTGAACAGAACAAAAAACATGATGCAAAAAGGCTAAATTTGGGAAGATATAATATTTATTGCGCTAAACGTTTACACTTAATATAGGTTTCAACAGAAGGAGTTACATTTATGGACATAATTATTTGGGTTGTAATTGCAATTATTGGTGCAGCAATTGGGTTTGCTGTTTCCAAATTTTTAGATAAGTCAAAGGCAGAGCAAGCAAACCGCGATGCTAAAAACATAGTCAACGAAGCAAAAAGTGCTGCTAAAACAATAAAACGTGAAGCTGAAATTGAAGCAAAGGACAATGAGCTAAAACTTCGCCAGCAAATTCAAAATGAAAAGAACGAAAAACTAAAAGATGTCCGTGAGGCGGAGAACCGCATCAATAAGCGCGAGGACGCACTAAACAGCCGCGATAATTCGCTAAATTCCCGTGAAAAGGCACTTGATGGGCGCGAAAGCCAGCTTGCAACAGTGCAAAATAAGCTGGACGAACGTGAAAAGGCGCTTAGCGTATCCGAGGAAAAAGTAAGCGAACGCTTGCAGAAAGTTGCAGGTATGAGCGCAGAAGAAGCAAAAGCGGAGCTTTTAGACACTCTAAAAGGTGAGGTAAGCCACGACGCTGCAGCAATTATTAGGGACGCAGAAGCGCGCACAAAGGCCGATGCCGACAAAAATGCTCGCTCAATTTTAGGCCTTGCAATTCAGCGCATTGCAGCCGATTTCACTGCTGAAACAACTGTGAAGCCTGTGCACATTCCTTCCGATGACATTAAGGGGCGCATTATTGGTCGTGAAGGGCGCAACATTCGCTCGTTCGAGCAGGTAACTGGCACAACGCTAATCATCGATGACACCCCAGAGTGCATCACAATTTCTTGCGGCGACCACGTTCGCCGTGAAATTGCTCGCATAGCGCTTGAAAAGCTTGTGGCAGATGGGCGCATTCACCCCGCGCGCATTGAGGAAATGTACAACAAAGCAAAAAAGCAGGTTAACAAGCAAATTCAGGAAGCCGGCGAACAGGCATCGTTTGACAGCGGTGCGCATGACCTTCACCCGGAATTGGTTACTGCCCTTGGGCGTTTGCGCTTTAGAACATCGTATGGGCAAAATGTGTTAAATCACTCGCTTGAAGTTGCCTACCTTTCAGGCATTATGGCGTCTGAGCTGGGGCTTGATGAAACGGATGCAAGGCGTGCTGGGCTTTTGCACGACTTAGGCAAATCGGTTGACCATGAAATTCAGGGCAGTCACGCTGTTATTGGTGCCGACATGGCGCGCCGGTTTGGTGAAGCGCCTGAAATTGTGCATGCAATTGAAGCGCACCACAACGATGTTGAGCCAA
>CAYVDR010000070.1:0-7188 GCA_964450625.1 uncultured Senegalimassilia sp. | reverse complement strand
GCAATAGCCAAAAGCACTTGTTGGCCGCCAGATAAGTCGTATGGATGCATGTTAAGGCTGCTAGCAAGCCCAAATTCTTCTGCTATGTTTTTAACGTCGTGCGCACTGTAGCCACACGTTTGCTTCCATTCGTTTAGTTCATCGCTTACGGTGTCGCACACAAACAGATCGCTGGGGTTTTGGCAAAGCAGTGCCTGTGAGCTGCGAAGTTCGTTTTTAACTTTGCCGCTTGTGTTTTTCATAACGCCAGCAACAACGTTGAGCAGCGTTGTTTTGCCACAACCGTTACTGCCTAAAATGGCATGAATGCTGCCGCGCAAAACACTTAAGTCAAGCCCGCGCAAAACCCAATTGCTTTTTCTGCCGTAACGTGCATAAACGTTGCTAAGCCGAACAACTGGTTTGCTTGGGGTGTTTTCGCTTGCACTTTTGAGCTGCTGATTTACTTGCAGTTGCTTTATTTCTGCAGCTGAAAGCTCGCTTGCACTAAAGTTATTCAAGCTACAGCACTCAAGTTTGCCAGCACTAAGTTTAAAAGCACACGTTGCATATTTTGCTATAGCTTCAGGGGCATGAGTTGCCACAACAATTGTTATTCCAAGCTGGCGGTTTATACGAAACAGTGCATGAAACACTTGCTCTTTTGCAATGGGGCTTAAGGCTGCGGCTGGCTCATCTAGCACTAGCATTTTTGGCACAGGGGCTGCGGCCGCTGCAAGTGCAACAAGTTGTGCCATGCCGCCTGAAAGCTCATGAACTTGGTTGTGCAAGTGCTGCTCTATGCCAAGAAACTGACAAGCTTCAGCCACGCGCAAACGCATTTCATTTGGGGCAACGCCCAGGTTTTCTAGTGTAAATGCCAGTTCATCAAGAACTGTGCTGCACACAAATTGCGAGCGTACATTTTGGCTAACGTAACCAACAAGTTTGGATGCTTGTTTGCTTGAGATACCCTTTGGCTGCATGCCGAAAACCGTTATGTCACCGCTACTTACGCCAGCAGGAACCAAGGCTGGCACCAAGTGCTTTAAAAGCGTGGTTTTGCCACTGCCGCACTTGCCAATAAGCACACAAAATTCACCTTGAGCAAGTTTTAGAGTTGCACCTTCCAAAACATTAGTGGAATTAGGGTAAGCAAACGTAAATGAATTTAGTTCAATAGCAGGTGTAGTGCAGTCAATTTCTGCAGCATTACCATTGGAGTTTAAGTTGCTGCTTTGTTCACGCACTTTAGACTTCTCACTTAAATATGCGCCTGATTTTTTAAGCTTAAAGGTGCCCATCACTTTTTGCAAAACCTTAGCAAAACTAAAAACGGAAGCAGCAAAAGCGCTGCATAGCTTACATAGGCATACCAAGGCGCAATTGGTGAAAATGTTGGGTAGTAAGCAAAATTTGCACACCATATCACAACACTTGCAACGCTTAATGCACCAAGTAAAAACAGCACCATTAACGCTAAAGCGTCGTGCAAGCCAAATGTAAACCGCACGTACGTTGTGCGAGGCATACCGCATGCCCAAGCACGTGAGCACATGACATCTGCCAGAGTGCGACCATCTTCCAAGCCTTGCCCAAGAAGTGCTGTTGAAGTTCTTGAAACAAGTTTGGTAGGCTTTATTTTTCCTACTGAAGTGCACGCTTGCATTGTTTTTGCAAGTTGTTTGCCTTGGCGCACAAAAGCGTTCATAAAGCGCACAACCATGGAAAACACAACTGTGAGCGTTGGCAGCCGCTTTCCAAAAAGTGCAAAAAACTTCCCCGTTTGTAAAACACATGATGCACAATAGAACGCCATGATTACATTTAGCAGCACCAATGCTTGAAACAACCCATAGATTGCAGGTTCCAGAAAGATACTGCGACCAAAAACACTGAACAAAAAAGTTTGCCCTTCGCAAACAAAAATTGGGTTAAGCACTGCCAATATTAAAACAATAGGACTTGCAAACAGCAGCATGCGAAGTGAACTTTTACCGCCAACAACAATCATGAAAACTAATAAAGTTACAAATGTTAGCAGAATAAATACAGGCTGCTTTACCACCATGGCAAATACGATTACCGCTGCCCAGTAAGTGGCCAAAACCGCAGGGTGAAACATGTCGAAGATGACTGTTTTGCTGCTGTGCATGTTTTATACACCTGCCCGCATTGCTTGCGTAACAATGGCGTTTGCAACACGCAAGCCATCGCATGCGGCAGACATTATGCCGCCAGCATAACCCGCACCCTCACCAGTGGGGTAAAGCCCCAAAATGCCTTTTGCTTGCAGCGTTTCCTTACTGCGCACAATGCGCACAGGGCTTGAACTGCGGGTTTCAACACCTGTTAAAACTGCACCAGCGCTCGCAAACCCATGCAGTTTTTTGTCCATGAGCGGCAAAGCTTGTGCAATTGCACTTGAAACAAAACTTGGTAAGCAATTGTGCAAGTTGCACCACACAACACCGCGGGCGTATGTGGGCTTAACACTTGCTTTTGCGTTTTTAGTCTGACTCAAAAAACTTCCAACAGTTTGCGCTGGTGCTTGGTAGGGTGCACCCTTCGCACGCAAAACCTCATTAAACGCTGCTTGTTCAATTTTACGTTGAAAGTACACACCAGCAAGCGGATGGTTGCTCTGAAAATCGGCTGGTACAACATCTACAAGCAGCGCACTGTTTGCGTTTTTGCCTGCCCGCTCATGAAAGCTCATGCCGTTAACACACACGCCACCAGGCTCTGTTGAGGCGCAAACAACGCTGCCACCTGGGCACATGCAAAACGTGTACACACCACGTGTTTTAGGGATGCTGCCAACTTTGTTGGAGTCATGTGTACCAAAGCTTATGCGACTTTGTGATTGGGCGCCACTATGTGCTGCCAGCACCTCACCTGCATTCCCTGCAGGCACATGAACAGCCAGCTTATACGTTGCCGCACCCAATGCGGGTGATGCTGCAAATTTGCCATACTGCGCTTTGTTAATTTTAGCTTGCTCATGCTCAATGCGTACACCAACCGAGAACGGTTTTTGTTCAATGCTCACGCCGCTTGCATGCAACATTTCAAATGTGTCGCGTGCGCTATGCCCACAAGCAAGAACAATACAGTTTGTAGGAATTTTTGTTGTAGTACCGCTTTCAATATCCAAAATGCTGGCACTTGAAATTTTACCAACGCCTATTTCAACCCCCACAAGCTGGTTATCAAAAAGCACTTTGCCACCTGCTGCAACAATTTGCTTGCGCATGTTTTGGACAACGCCTGTTAGCTTGTCTGTGCCAATGTGTGGCATTGCATCTATTAAGATTTCTGGAGGCGCACCAGCATCTACAAACGTGTGTAAAACATGCTTTGCCCACGGGCTTTTAGTGCCAGTGTTTAGCTTACCGTCCGAAAACGTACCAGCACCGCCTTCGCCAAAGCAAACGTTGGTGTTAGTGTTAAGAATGCCGCCTGCCATAAACGCATCAACAACCCTTTTACGCTTGCTAACGCATGAGCCACGCTCAACAAGCACAGGGCTTAAGCCTGCACGTGCAAGGTACAGTGCGCAAAACAAACCAGCGGGTCCAGCCCCTACAACAAGCGGCCGCAAGCTATTTTGCTGCGATAAGCGTTTCCTGGCAAATGGAACTTCTAAAGGCTTATAACTTTTGTGTAAACTAACATTTTTACAAGTAGTACCATTGCTTAAAAAATGCTGCTCAGATGCGTATTTTGTGCCTTTACCAGTTTTAAACGTTACACCAAGGGTAACATTGAAATGCACATTACTTTTGCGCCTGGCATCAATGCTGCGGCGCAAAATGCAAACACTATCAATAGATTTAGCACTAACATTTAATGCCTTTGCAGCAGCAACTTTTAAAATTTCATTTGCTTTTTCATTGTTCAAGCCCGCCTCAAGTGGCAGTGAAACATTTGAAACTTTTAGCATATGCACATCGCCCTAAACCCCGTACACCAAGCTTAGCGCTGCGCTAATGCCAGCAACCATGCCGCTTGCCCAAGCCCAGTGCAGGTTATAGCCCCCGCAAGGCCCATCAACATCCAAAGCCTCACCAGCAGCAAAAAACCCATGCAAGCTTTGTGCCTCGCAATTGCTTTTAAAGCAAGCAGTGTCAAGACCGCCCCTGTGTACTTGGCACTGTTGTTTTGTGTACACGCCCTCAACGTCAAAAGTAAGCTGTGTCATTGCGCTTGCAAGCTTTTTAAGATGTGAAGCTTTAAGGTCTGCAGAAGCACTTAAGCCTGCCTGCGCAAAAACAGCAGCTGCTACCTGTGGCAACAACATGCCTTCGCAAAATTGTTTGCCTGTAATGTGCCCGCCAAATGTTTGCTCAAGCATGCTAAAGCGTGCATGCAAAAAATTTGTGACATCATTTGCAGGAATGTTAGGGAGCAGGTTTATGCGCACCTGACAATTTGGTTTAACAAAACGTGACAAGTTAAACACGCACACACCTGACACACCGTAGTTGCGAAACAAAAGCTCGCCTGATTCACTTGCAAGTTGTTTGTAACCTGCAGCAGTTTTTTGCACAAGCGATGCCACGCAGCGCACGCGAATGTTGTTTAGTGTGCGTGTTATTTTGCGACCTTGTTCACTTACAGCAAGCGGTCCTAAAACTTCACGAGTTTTTTTGCGAGCAATGTTGCTTGGCAACTGAACTCCCTCAATTGCCCTGCCACCAACGCAAACAACAACAGCATTTGTATGCACCACACACCCATCTGCAAAGCGAATGTTGTACACGCCTGTGCCGTTTGCAGAAGCGTCAATGCGCTCACAGCGTTTATTAACGTGCACAGCAACACCAAAGCGCTGCAAGGCTTGACGCAGCACATTTAGCACTGTTGCGGCTTTGTTAGACATTGGGTACATGCGCCCCTCGCCTTGCACTTGCCAGCAAAGCCCAAGTTGCTCAAACTGCGCATGAACAGGGTTTATAGGGTCGTCATCAACCATATTAAGTTTAAGCAAGCTTTCAAGCACCCCAAAAACACTCTGCACAAATTCAGCATTGTAGTAAGAACTTGAGCAAGGGTTTTCATTGCTGAAATTGCACCTACCATTGCCAGTTGCAAGAATGCTTCTGCCAATGCGCTCAGCGTCGGCTTCATAAACTTCCACTTGCAAGCTTTCGTTATGTTGGCGTGCAAAAGCAGCAGCATTAATTGCTGCCATAAGCCCTGCTGCACCGCCACCTATAATTGCTAGAGTTTTCATAGGGCGAAATTATACTATTGCATGTGAAGTTTTAAAGTGTATCTATTGACTAAAACATGCAACATAGGCATAATGCCACATGTCGCAAACGTGCGCCAATACCTCAGCTGGATAGAGGGACTGACTACGAATCAGTACGTCGGGGGTTCGAATCCCTCTTGGCGCACCACTTTTCCAAGTTCACTGAAAGTAAACCTTTCGTGGTTATTACCCTTTTTTCATTAGTTAATTTAGCTTAATCTTTATATTCTTCAGGCGCAAATTCATCGGTTAATGCCCATTCAAAATAATTAAAAATTTCATCTGATTTACGGTCTACTTCATTAAATTCGTCTTTTCTTTTAGCTGGCTCAGGTTTATCGTCAGTTAAAGAATAAAATTTGGGGCAATAATAAATTCCATATTTATTTGGCTCGTGTTGCCACCTACTTGTAAATTTATGATTGACTACATTGCCATTATCATCTTTAACTGGCATAACAACATTCGCATCAAAAATAATAAACTCTTCAGGCGTTTCGATAATATCTATGTTAAGGCTTACCGCGTCTTTGAAAAAGTTATCCTTTAATGCGTTAGTTTTAACATTGTTTAACCCTTGTAAAGTTCTTTGTTTGTCATCTACTGCCATAATAAACACCTTTATCACTTTAACTTTTATTTGCCTGCTGTCTGTGTTTTAGGAACAAACTCAATTTTTAAGTCCATGTCCAGCCCATCTGCAATTTTTTGTAGTAGTTTAATGGTTGGGTTGCATGTACCGTTTTCAAGTTTGCTGATGTCGGATTGGCTTAAACCGCTTAAATTTGCTAGTTCTTTTTGAGATAAGTTTCGCGAATATCTGGCATCTAAAACAGCTTTTATAACCTGCATTTCATCTTGTGCTTTTTTGTACTCATGTGCAAACTCAGGGTCTTTCATTTGTTCTTCTTTATATTCTTTAAATGTTGTCATTATTAACTCCTTTTGAATAATTTTGCCTGTATTTTCGGCTAATAGGTCAATTGAATAAGTTAATTTCGCTTCTAGTTTAGCTTTTAACAAAACAAGAAAACGTTGATTGGTTTTTCATCATTTTCTTTCTTGCGTTTCAACATTACGTTTCTTCATAATCGTTTAAGTGCGTGGTAAATATATTTAATATATCACCCGCTGTCAACATTATTACTTCTTCTCATTTGCCCTTGCGCTCTTATACATCCCAGATAAAAGCAGTAATTTAAGCTTGGCTAGTTGATGCATACAAGCGACGGTCGCACAAGGTATTCCCAAAAAAATTAACTATTCCTTTCTTAGAATAATCTGATAAAATTGTTTCCAATTTGTTACGCAATAGGGCGTAACGTAAGGTTATTTAAAGGAGGGGTACATGAGCAGCGAAGAAAATGAAAAGCTCACAAGCAATGGCGAAGGCCAAAGCACCCACGAAAAGCCAGATTTGGCAAAGCACGCTGGAAAGCAGCAAAAGAAGAAAAGCAAAAAATTAGCTATCATTGGTGTTGTGGTGGTGGTTATTGTTGCAATTGGGGTTGGTTTTAACGTGTGGCACAACCAGCCCAGTTTTTGTAACAGCATTTGCCACACACCAATGAATTTTTATGTGCAGAGTTATTATGACGACCAAACAACGCTTGCATCTGCGCACCAAAAAAGCAACGTTACGTGCTTGCAATGCCATGAAGCAACGCTTAGCGAGCAAATTAACGAAGCCACTGCTTGGGTGTCTGGAAGCTATAAAACTCAAAATAATGGACAGCTTAAGTACAACCTTGTTACAGCCGATAAAAACTCGTGCATTAAAAGCGGCTGCCACAATTGGGACGATGTGCTAAATTCCACTCAAAACTGGGGCGGGCAAAAAGGCGTTAACCCGCACAGTTCACACCAAGGCGAAGCAATTGATTGCAGCAATTGCCACGGTGTTCACACGCAATCAATAATGTATTGCAACACTTGCCACGACTACAAAG
>CAYVDR010000069.1:0-7233 GCA_964450625.1 uncultured Senegalimassilia sp. | reverse complement strand
ATGAACAGCTAAAAGGCGAACAGGGGCGCAAAGTTACAAGTGTTAATTGGGAATGTGCCATGGAAGCTGAAGGGCACCTCGTGCAATCTGGGCAGTTCACAGGGCTTTTAGGCGGCAAGCACTCCGAAGGCGAACAAGCAATTGTCAAGTGGCTTGAGGCACGTGGCTTAGGCAAGCGTGAGGTAATGTATAGGCTTCGTGATTGGCTAATTTCACGCCAGCGCTATTGGGGCAACCCAATTCCTGCAATTCACTGTGACGCGTGTGGCGTTGTGCCAGTGCCCGAGGAAGACTTACCAGTAATGTTGCCCGAAGACATTAACCTTGCAGCGGGTGAAACACTTGCAACGCACGAGGAATTTGCAAGTTGCACGTGCCCAAAATGCGGCGGGCCCGCGCGTCGCGAAACCGACACAATGGACACATTTACGTGTTCTAGCTGGTATTACATGCGCTACACCGACCCTCACAACGAAAACGCACCATTTGACAGCAGTGTTGTTAATTCATTTTTGCCGGTCGACAAATACATAGGCGGCATTGAACACGCAATTTTGCACCTTTTGTACAGCCGTTTTTTCACAAAGGTGCTGCGTGACGAAGGCATGCTTGAATGCAGTGAGCCGTTTAAAAATTTGCTTTGCCAAGGCATGGTGCTAGACGAACACGGCGATGTTATGTCAAAGTCAAAGGGCAACGTTATTGCCCCTGAAGACATGATTGCAGCTTATGGTGCCGATGCTGTGCGTGCATACATCTTGTTCATGGCGCCACCCGACAAAGAGCTTTTATGGAACGAGGACGGGCTTGCTGGCATCCATAAATTTCTAAACCGCTTTTGGCGCATTGTGCACGATTTAGCTGGGTGTGCTGGCGAAAACAGCCTGTTTAAAGAGGGTACAAGTGACGCTAAGCTAAAGGAAGCAAAAGCAAAACTGTTGCGTGAAAGGCACCGTGTTGTGCAAAAAGTTGCAGCAGACTTTGATCGTGACAATTTCAACACCGCAATCTCGGCAATTATGGAGCTTACGAATGCCGCAAGCGATTACTTGCATGCATGCAGCGCTGACACTCGCACAGCAAATGCGCAAGAGCAGGCGTTTGCCACAGAAGTTGCAAGCGTGCTTGTAAGGCTTATAACACCAATTTGCCCGCACATGGCAGACGAGCTGTGGCACGGTGCATTGAACAACAACAGCTTTGTGCAAGCGCAAAGCTGGCCAGAATTCGATGCTGAACTTGCCAAGGCCGATGAAGTGGAGCTTGCAGTGCAGGTAAACGGCAAAGTTAAGGCACGCATCACTGTGCCTGCAAACCTTGAAAAAGCAGAAATTGAAAAGCTTGCGCTTAGTGCTGCGCAAAGTGCAATTGATGGCAAAAGCGTTAAGAAGGTTATTGTTGTTCCTTCGCGCCTTGTAAACATTGTTGTGGCTTAGCGGTTTTTAAGCTTTATTCACAGTTTGCGCTTGTTAGCGTTTTTACCTGTTAGCAAGCGCAGTTTTATTGTTCACTAAACAAAATTAAGGAAGTAAATTCATGGGGTTATCAATAGGCATTGTGGGTTTGCCAAACGTTGGCAAATCAACGCTGTTTACAGCATTAACTAACAAGGGCGGCTTGGCAGCAAACTACCCGTTTGCAACAATTGAGCCAAATGTGGGCATTGTGCCTGTGCCAGACGAGCGCCTTGATGCACTTGCAAAAATTGATAACCCAGCAAAAATCGTTCCCGCCACCGTGGAATTTGTGGACATTGCAGGCCTTGTTGCAGGGGCTAGCAAAGGGGAGGGGCTTGGCAACCAGTTTCTGGCAAACATTCGTGAAACGGATGCAATTTGCGAAGTTGTTAGATACTTTGCCGACCCAGACGTTGTGCACGTAAACGGCAAGGTAAGCCCTGCGTCTGACGTTGACACAATTAAGACAGAGCTTATTTTGGCAGACATTGCAACGCTTGACAAAGCGCTTCCACGCCTTGAAAAGGATGCTAAGCGCGACAAAAAGTTGGGCAAAAAACTTGAAGTTGCAAAGCGTGTTTTAGGTGGCTTAAATGAAGGCCACCGTGCACGCACGCTTGAACTTAATGAGGAAGAGCAAGAGCTAATTTACGACTTACACCTGCTTACAATGAAGCCCATTTTGTATGTTGCTAATGTTGATGAAGATGCCGTTAGTGCCATGCTTGAAAGCATAGACGGTTGCACTCCTGTGCCAATTTCTGCAAAGGTTGAGGCCGACTTAGCAGAACTTGATGCGGCTGAAGCTCGTGAGTACCTAGACGCCATGGGGCTTGCTGAAAGTGGGCTTGCTCGTTTGGTTAAAAGCGCATATGCGCTGCTTGGGCTTCAAAGCTACTTTACATCAGGCGAAACGGAAAGCCGTGCTTGGACAATCCCTATAGGTTGCAAAGCCCCTGCTGCTGCAGGTGTTATTCACTCCGATTTTGAACGCGGGTTCATTAAAGCTGAAACTGCATCGTTCGCTGACTACGTGGAACTTGGTGGTGAAGCGGGCTGCAGGGCTGCTGGCAAACTGCGGCAGGAAGGCAAAGACTACATCGTGCAAGACGGCGATGTGATGCACTTTAAGTTTAACGTGTAGTGTGCATAAAAAAGCGTGGGAAACGTTTTTGTTGCCCACGCTTTTTTTAAAGGGTTGCTGTAATTTTGCAGCTGAATTATGCTGCCGCAAAATTTTGGTTACTCTGATTTAATCCAGCTAAACATGCTGCGAATTTTCTCACCAGTTTTTTCAATTTCATGGTTGTTAATTTTTTCGCGTTGTTCAAGCAACCATTTGTGGTTGTTGTCGCAGTCGGCAACAAATTCTTTTGCGAAATCGCCATTTTGAATGCGCTTCAAAATTTCTTTCATGGCTTGGCGTGATTGCTCGTTAATTACCTTAGGCCCTGCGTAATATTCGCCGTATTCTGCAGTGTTGGAAATTGAATAGTTCATAAAGTGAATGCCAGACTCATACATTAAGTCAACAATCATTTTCATTTCGTGGTAGCACTCAAAGTAAGCAAGCTCTGGTGGGTAGCCGCCTTCAACAAGCGTTTCAAAGCCTGCTTTAACAAGCTCGACTAAGCCGCCGCATAAAACAGCCTGTTCACCAAACAGGTCTTCTTCGGTTTCTTGGGCAAATGTGGCTTTAATGATTCCTGAGCGTGCACCACCAACACCCCAGCAGTACGACATAATAATGTCCCAAGCATCGCCTGTTGCATCGGCGTAAACGCAAGCTAGGTCAGGCACACCAGAGCCTTCTGTAAACTGCCTGCGCACAATGTGCCCAGGACCCTTTGGTGCACACATAACAACATTAACGCTTTCAGGTGCTTTAATGTAGCCGTAGTGAATGTTAAAGCCATGGGCAAATGCCAGTGTGTCGCCAGGTTTTAAGTGAGCTTCAACGTGCTCTTTATAAACCTTAGGTTGTGTTTCGTCGGGCGTTAAAATCATGATTAAGTCGGCTTCCTCAGCTGCTGTGTCCATGTCTACAACCTTAAGGCCAGCTTCTTCAGCTTTTTGCCAGCTTGAAGAGCCCTCACGCAAGCCAACACGCACGTCAACGCCCGAGTCCATTAAGTTTAGCGCATGAGCATGCCCTTGGCTGCCATAGCCAATAATGGCAACTTTTTTGCCTTGAATAATTTCTGGGTTTACATCGCTTTCGTAATAAATTGTTACAGCCATTTTTATGTTTCCTCCTTTTTGGGCTGAATTTACGTTTGAGGGAAGTATAGCGCTAAAAACTTTATTGCCCTGTTACTTAAGGTAAGTTACACCATATTTAACAATTGTGAAATTTAACGTTTTATAAAAGTGCATTTTGGTATGGACATGCGTTTAGCCTTCGTCAACCTTTTTAACCACACACGCAAGCACAGCGCCAATAAATGCAACAGCTGCTAGCACAAGGAATACAACAGGCAGGCCAAAGTTGTCGCCAACAAGCCCTAAGAATGGCTCGGAAATGCCACCAACACACAGAACAAGCCCATACAAAATGCCCGATGCAGTGCCCAAATGTTGCGGTAAGTAACTCATGCCAAGCGCTGTCATGGCGGGGTGGAACAAGTTTTCACATGCTGCAAGCAGCATGCATAAAACAACCGCAACAGCAATAGAGCGGTTTAACCCGAAAATAAGCATGCACATTGTAAGCACAGCAAGGCTTATAAATGTAACCTTATGAATGCCAAGGCGCTCGCTAACCCTGCCAGACGAAATTGTGGCAAATGCGCCAGCGATGGAAAACACAGAAAGCATTAGCGAGCCTGTGGCTTCGCTTTGGTTTAAAATGCCCGTGAAGAACAACGGAATAAACGCAAGCAAGCCGTACTGAGCAATAGAGCGCACGGAAACAACGCCCATTACAAGGCTGAATTTGCCCCATTGGTCTTTTTGGTTTGTGTCTGTGCTGGCGTTTTCGTTACCAAAGCCAAGCGCTAAAAACCGCTTGTTAAAGAACAACAACACGGCAGCACAACAAAACGCGGGAATTAAAAATGCTGCTGTGCCGTGCATGCCAAATGCAGTTAGTGCGCCAGCTGCAATTAGTGGGCCAACAAAAAACCCGATGTTGCCACCAACCGCAAAAATTCCCATTCCATTTACTTTACGCTTACCGGCTGCAATGTTTGATATTCTGCCGCCTTCTGGGTGAAACATTGCAATGCCAATACCGCACACCACGGCGCTTGCAACAACAAGCCAGTATTCGTTTACATAGCCTACTAGAAACATGCCTGCGCCAGCCAATGCCACGCCAAGCGGCATAAACCAAGGGCAACAGAACTTGTCGCTCAAAGTGCCAAAAAGGGGCTGTATTACAGCGGATGCTAAGTTGGCTGCTAAAATTAGCATGGCAACTTCAGTGTATGAATAGCCGTAATACATTACAAAAAACGGCAAGCAAGCCGAAAGCGCACCTTGGTTAATGTCGGTGCAAATGTGGCCTGTCATGGCAAGGTAGTTTGAAAGTTTGTCGCCAGTAACACCTGTTGTTTTTGCGCTGGCATGTACACTTTGAACTGCTTTAGTTTTTTGCAGTTTGCTGGTTGTTTTTGAGTTTGATTCGCTTTTCAATGTTTACACCTTTATTTGTTGCTTTTGATTGCCTGCATTATTGTAGCTTTTAACGTTAGCAAAATTTTAGAATTTCAATTTTTTAAGTTTTCACTTCAATGCTTCGTGTTTTATGTTCTTCTTGCCATACTAGAGCTATTGTTTGCAATTTTCGTTCTTAGAAGCCACATTTTCAACAACGCTTTCATAACCTGTTAGCGCAGCGTATGGCATAAATTGTTTGGCTCGCGATGCGTTTGTTTTGCATGTTCGTATGCCATCTTTTGAAACGCGGTTTGCAATTTGTTGAAGCATGTATTTCCGGTAATCAAGTTCTTCGCATGATAAGCCTTTCCATGAATTAATGCTTGGTAAGCCTGCGAGTTTGTACGCTTGTTCAATACTGCAAAATGAACGTTTATTGCATTTGTTTTTGTTAGGCACGATGACCCCCAACTTGCATGTTTCGCTCGCGCGCATTTGCTTCAGGCTTTAAGCTTGTTGCTTTCAGCATTGCATTATTGCCAAAGCGCGACCTTATGGCAACCATTGCATTTGAAACCGCATTCTCTTTTTCGCTTTGTGGTTCATCAAACAGGCTTTGTTGAATGTTGCTTATGTTTTGAAGGCCCCCAAATGTTATGTTAAGCCTACGAATTTTTGCATCTTTAATTGTAGTGCGCTCAAAAATTTCAAGAATTGCATTTGTTAATTCCTTAAATGAGTTTGTTGCAACCTTGAGCTTTTTTGAACCGCCAGTATTGCTCCCAACACCCCAGCCATTCCAGTAACCGCTGTTTGAGTAACCAACATTTAAGCCAACAACGTTTGCGGCAAGCCTAGTGCTGACAAGCTGAAGTGTTTGCCCTAATACCATTTCGCGCAAAATTGTTTTTGCTTCGTTAAAGGTGTAATTACGCATTAAAACCTGCCCTGCGCTTATTGAATGGCCTTCAGGTTTGTAACTTCGCACTTGCTCAATTGTGCAGGATTCCAGCCCCCAAGCGTGGTCAATTAGATATTCGGCATTTTTGCCAAACTCTTTATGTAGCAGTTTTGGGTTTTGAGCACATACACCAGCTAAATCTTGAACGCCAAATTTTGCTAACCTTTTTGCTGTGCCAGGCCCAATGCCCCATATGTCTGTTATTGGTTTGTGAAACCAAATTTTTTCTTTGAAGCTTTTCGCATCAAGAATGCCAATGCCATCAGACGCGTGTTTTGCAACAATGTCAAGTGCCACTTTGGCAAGAAACATGTTTTCGCCAATGCCAGCAGTAGCCGTGACACTGCTTGCTTGAAAGGCTTTTGCAATTAGCTGTCTTGCGAATTGTTTGGCATTTGTTTTATATAGGTGCAGGTAGGGGGTTGCATTTATAAAGCATTCGTCTATTGAATAGACGTGCACATCCTCATAAGACACAAGCGACATGTAAGCGTTTAGAATTGCTCCGCTAACTTCCATATAGCGTTTCATGCGAGGTGTTGCGCAAATATATGAAACGCTTTTTGGAATGTCGCGAATTCGGCAACGGTTTTTTATGCCAAGCTTTTTCATTGCTGGTGTTATTGCTAGGCATATTGTATTTTCAGAACGTGATTTGTCGGCAACAACAAGGTTTGTTGAAAATGGGTCTAGGCCGCGTTCAGCGCATTCAACGCTTGCATAAAATGATTTCAAGTCAATGCAAATGTATGTGTGTTCCCAGTTTTCCACTTGCCCCCCTGTCACAATAAAGTTAAATAATGCCTGAACGTTTGTTCGCCAATAATAACAGACATTTGTTTGCGTGCAATGTCATTTTATGCTTCCATAAAATGTACACTTATTTGCAGGGTCGCGTAAAAAAACACGACCCTTTGTTAAACTGCTCAGCTTTAACGTGCAAGTTTAAGCTGAGTGAAACAAAAGGTCGTGCTTGCTTAATTTAGTTTGTGGAATAAAGTTAAATTAAACCTACTAACATTATTTAAACAACAACTTAGCCAGCGATTAGCTTTTGCAAGCTGTCCCAGAAACTTGACATGTTTCTGTAACACATAAACAAAGTAATTAAAATAAACACAACACCGCATATGTTTGCAAAAATGTGGTTTCTGTATTTGCCTAAGTGGCTGCCGTTTGCCACATACATAACAAAGAACGCCATGATTGGTAACA
>CAYVDR010000068.1:3798-7439 GCA_964450625.1 uncultured Senegalimassilia sp. | reverse complement strand
CGCATTTCGCTGCCAGTTGACGAAGACTTCACATACACCGTTTCTGCAAATGGCTACTCAACGCAGAAGGGCACAGTTTCAGTTTCTAGCAGTGCAGTTGATGTGCCTGTTAAACTGCTTAAATGCTACAGCGGCACACAAACGCAGCCTAACAAAGCGCAGGATGGCTACTATGAAATTTACACGCCAGATGAACTTGTTTGGTGGGCGGAAAACGGTTCGCGTTCCGACAACGTGCGCTTAATGAAAGACGTTGCACTAAACGACGGCTATGCCTTTGACAAAGACACATCGTATTCTTGGCCAGTTGAAAACTTTGGTCAAAAGGAAGAAAACGCATTTACTGGCACGTTCGATGGCAATGGGCACACAATTTATGGCTTCTACATTTGGCGTGAAAACACAATTGACCTGTGGAAGTTCTGGGACGGCAGCGTTGGCATGACATCCGATAACGTTTCCCAAATTGGCATGTTTGGCTATGCATACGGTGCCACAATTAAAAACCTTGGTGTTGACGGGCGCATAGACGTGCTTGACAGGCCTGATGGTTTTTATGCTTCCTGGATGGAAGTTGGCGCAATTGCAGGTTACGCAGGCTCTTCAACAATTTCAAATTGCAAAGCTAACATTGGCATAAACCACGTTATTGCTTCTGGTGGTGGCTCGCTTGTTGGCGTGCCATTCGACGGCTGGCCTGAAAAGCAGGACAGCCACATTGGTGGCATTGTGGGCACAGCCAGCCGCTGCACAGTCGAAAATTGCTATTCTCGTGGCGAGTTTATAAGCACAGGTTGCCGCTCTAACAACATCGGTGGTGTTGTTGGTCGTGCACAATCAATCGCCAGCTCTTCGTCAACAACATCCACTGTTACAAATTGCTATTCAACAGCTTCCATCTATTCTGGGCCTAAAAAGCCAACAAGTTTCACTTCTTACCAAGGCGGTGTTGTTGGCACTGTTGGCACAAGCGGTGCTGAGTCAATTCTAACTGGAGACGTGGCACTTAACAGCACTATCGACGGCGGAACGCCAGACGTTTCAGTGGCTGCGCGCGTGTGCGGCGACACTAACGCCACAGTTTCTAGCAGCTACGGCTTAACAGACATGTCAATTACGAATGCAATTTGGGACAAAAATTCGGCTGGCAATGGTCAAGCCTTAAGTGCCTCTGCTGCTTTTGCAAAGCAAACGTATACTGCGGCTGGTTGGGTTGAAAACACAAGCACACAGGTTAGCGGCACGTCCACAGGTTGGCAGTTCCCAAGCGAAAGCTACCCGCGCTTGTACTGGGAAGATGTTAGTGAACCTGTTCACTTTGACCAAAGTGCCAACGTTGTAAACGGCCAGACTGCTCGCAATTCCAAGGCAGACGAAACTGGCTTTAGCGAATACGCCCCACCAGAGCACTTCACGATCAACGTGCAGGTTGAAGGCCATGAAGCGTTCCAAGGCGTACAGCTAACGGCAAATCAGCTGCATGAAATGGCAAGCACCGATGTTGTAAAGTACTCCGCATACACGCAGTACTCTGCATACGGGCGTGTTACAAACGAATACATCCCAGTTGAGGATTTGCTGAAATCGCAGGGTATTTCGTTTGGCGAAGGCGACACATTCAGCATGGGTGGCGTTAACTTTGACTACGAAAGCTACTTTGCCACACCACGCTACTATTACCCGAATTGGGCAACTGATCCTGCGGATACATCTGAATCAAAACAGGTGCCAACTGCGCTTGTCATGAAGTCTTACGGTGCAAGCGGTTCAATTAACGATGAATATTTGAACATGTACGCCACACAAACCGACTACTTGTATGCATACATGACACTGTTTGGGCAAACAAAGCCAAGCGAGGCAAATGCCAGCAACTTCATTCACCAGCAGCGTGAAGCTACTGTTGTTTACGATGCGCAAGCAACTGCTAACGAATACTTAACGAACTTGCTTAAGAGCTATTTGTCAAAGTGCTTAAACGATGCGAATTCAACTGTTGTGGGCACAGAACCTGAAACTGTTCAGCGTGGCGCGCAGTTTGTTTCGGCTGAGCAAATGCAGAAGTTACGTGATGCAATTGCCTCAGGCCAAGCCACACTTGCAAGCACCACCACAAACGATGCTGTAATGAGTGCCCTCGAGCTGCTCTATAATGTAAGGTCAAGCTTTGATAGTTCAAAGCGCACAGGCATGATGGGTGTGTCGTTTGATAACTTAAACGTGTCAATTAGCTTTGCTAGGGAATATGTTGCAAAGGTTGAAGCAGGTGAAATTGCATTATACGAAAATGAAGCTGATGCCAAAAATGGTGAGGTGTGGGCGCCAACAAGTTTGTATAACCGCTTAAAGCAGGCACTTACTGATGCATCGAATGCAGTGGGTGACCAATACATAAGCCAAACTGTTGCAGATGAAATTTCTCAGAACCTAACAGATATTGTGCAGCTTTTTGAAGACAACGTGAAAGAGAAGCAGGGTATCAAACGAGTTTGGGGTGAGCAGTCCTACAACACAGCGCTCGAAATTGCAAACACTGCATTTACCAACACCGACACTGTTGTGCTTGCACGCTACAACGACTTTCAGGATGCAATGAGTGCCACAGGCTTGGCAGGTGCAACAAACGCTGCAATTTTGCTTACCGAGCAAGACAAGCTCTCCGACGGTGTTGAGGCTGAGATCCAAAGCCTTGGTGCAAAAACAGTCTACATTATTGGTGGTGAAGCGGCAATTAAGCCTGAAGTGCAAACAAAAGTTGGCACAATTCCTGGTGTTTCAAGCGTAAAACGCATTTTTGGCAACGAGGCTTGGGACACGTCGGTTGAATGTGCAAAGGAACTTAAGGCAGTTCAAAAGCAATCTGGCACAACGCCTGAGAAAAACTATGCAGCTGTTGCTATGTCAACCAATTTCCAAGATGCACTTTCGCTTTCAAGCTTCGCATACAAATACCAAGTGCCAATTTTCCTCGAAACATACGACAAACAAATGCCAGATAACGTTAAAGAAATGCTAACTGGCTCGGGTGATTATGCAACGTCTGACATCTACATTCCAGGCGGGCCTGGCGCTGTGCCATTTAACACGGTGGAGGATGCTTTGGGTCAGCGCACTTACGTTCGCATGTATGGCGAAAACGGCTATGACACATCCAACGAAATTGCGAAGTACTTGGTGAACAACAAGTTGCTAAGCGCTAGTTATGTGTGTGTTGCATCTGGTGCACAAGTTGCAAAGGGCACGGACGCTTTGGCAGGTGCTGCTTTGGCAGGCAAGAACAGCGGTGTTATGCTGCTCATTAATGACAAAGAGTCTTTTGAAGATGTGAACACGAAAACAATCGACAAATTCTTAACCTCAAATGCCTCAAGTGTGGGCAGCACGTATGTGCTTGGCGGCACAGGTGTAATTTCCGATGACACTCGCAACAGAATTAGCACCATTTTAGGTGGGGCTTAAGGTATTAGTAACGTTTAGCGGTTAGTATTGAAAACTAGAAGCGGTTTAGTTTAGGAGTAGCGCATGAAATCTAAAATTGCAAAATTAGGCATTACATTTGCACTTGTGTGCACTATGTGTTCAGGAGTGCTTGTAACAAGCAATGTTGGTAATGCCTTTGAAGTGAGCGGTAACGAAGTACA
>CAYVDR010000068.1:1482-3698 GCA_964450625.1 uncultured Senegalimassilia sp. | reverse complement strand
ACAAAAACAATCAGCGAAGCTTCCGAGCAATCTGGCAGCATCGCAAAAGTTGATGTGCCAGAAAACACAAGCATAGATGCTGCAGTTGAGCAGGCAAAAGCCACAAGTGGTGTCTCTCACGCTCAGCCCGACTACATCTACCGTTTGTTGGAAAACAACAGCGCACAAGCAAGTGCTTCAAACACCGTTTTGCAAAACACTACGAAAGCCCAAACAATTCCAAATGACCCAGCAACGCAAATTTATGACCCAACTGCCGACGTCAACCAATACTATGTTTATGGCACAGTCTATAACGATGGTGCTGTTTTAACTAAGGGTGCAAATGTTTTGGATGCTTGGGATGTTGTGAAGTGTAACAACAACACCACTGTTGCAGTGTTTGACACTGGCGCAAACCTTTTGCATGAAGATTTGCAAGGCACGCTTCTTAAAGATTACGCATACGACACTTACAACAACCAAAAACTTGAAGCTTCAGGCACGTTTAACGGCGACTATGCAGGCCACGGCAGTCATGTGTGCGGCATTGTGGGTGCAGTTGCAAACAATGGTGTTGGGCTTGCAGGGGCAAGCTACAATGCAAATGTGCTGCCAGTGAAGGTGTTTACAAACGATTCTTCAAACCCTGGTGCATACGACTCCGACATTGTGGAAGCCTATGAATATGTGTTCGACTTAATGGATGAGGGCAGCGTTACAAACTTGCATGTTATTAACATGTCGCTTGGCGGTTACGGTTCACTTTCTTCAGAAGACCGCGCAGTTGAAACAAAAATTAAGGAAGCAAAAACCCGCAACATCATTACAGTTTGTGCTGGCGGTAATGGCTCAAGTTCTGGCACGCCCTACACAAAAAACCAGTACCCATCTGACTTCGATGATTCATTTGCTGTAACAGCACTTGACACGAATGGTACAAACGCAGTTTGGTCAGACTATAATTCGCAAAAAAACATCAGTGCACCAGGCGTTAAAATTTACTCTTCAGTAAACACAAGCTCTTCGTCTTATGCTCGTTACAGCGGCACTTCCATGGCATCGCCTTTGGTTGCTGGCATCGCTGCACTTTTGTGGTCAGCAAACAGCGAAGCCACTGTCGATGAAGTGTGGAGTGCAATGACAAGCACAGCAGATGCAATTGACGACCCAACGGACGCATACAGCCGTTGGCCTGACAAAACTGGCAGCGCTGGTGCTATTAACGCACTTGAGGCCGTGAAGAAAATTTCTGGTGCATACATTACAACACCTACCGATTTCAAATCGCTTCTTCGTACTGAAAGTGTACAGCTAAGCGCAAACATCCTAAACGTTGATGAAGCACTTGAATGGCAGTGGTCGGTGGAAAATGGCACCGGCAGTGCCACAATCACGCAAGACGGGCTTGTAACGGGCATTAGCGCAGGTACAGT
Source organism: uncultured Senegalimassilia sp. (assembly GCA_964450625.1). Classification (GTDB taxonomy): domain Bacteria; phylum Actinomycetota; class Coriobacteriia; order Coriobacteriales; family Eggerthellaceae; genus Senegalimassilia. The sequence goes on along the minus strand of CAYVDR010000068.1, from coordinate 2,283 downwards.
TACGGTTACCGCGGCCACAAACTACAATGACAGGGAATACAGTGCACAAATCTCACTTACCATCGATGACATTGCTCTTAACAGCACGCCTTCTGTTACAAAAGGTTATTCTGATGCAATTACCGTAAGCTGGGTTGGCGTTGAAGGTGCAAACTCGTATAAAGTCCAACGTTCTTCACAAGGTAGTGCTGGCTTTGAAACAATCACAACTGTCAGCGGCAACAAGGGCGAAAATTTAAGCTATGCTGACACAACGGCAGAAAGTTCTAAGGTCTACACCTACCGCATTGTGCCAGTTGGCACGCTTGACGGCAAAACCATCGAGGGCAAAGCTTCAGACGCTGTAAGTGGCGTGCGCTTTGACATGACAATTAGTTACGCCAGCCAAGAAGCAATGGCAGAGGCGCTTAAGGCGCACATGGCAATTGATAATAAATCGGTGGACACTGTAATTGTTGTTGCAGAAGGCGACACAACTTCTCTTATTACAGCATCAGGTTTGGCAGGCACCTATAATGCGCCAATAATTACTGTTGCCTCAGGTGCAACAGCCCTTACTCCCGACGCTGTTCAAGCCCTAAACAAGCTCACCCCCCTGCGCATTGTTGTTGTTGGAAGCGAAACCTCAATTACTACTAATGTTACAGACGACATTTCTCGAAACTCGCCATTTGCAACAATTGTGCGTTATTCAGAAACTGTTCCAAATAAACTCTCCGAGCAACTTTACAGGTTGGGTTCAAGCAACTCTTCATGGGGCTCAACTGCGTTTATAATCTCATCTAGCTCAGAGCAGGCAAA
>CAYVDR010000068.1:0-1382 GCA_964450625.1 uncultured Senegalimassilia sp. | reverse complement strand
TCAACATCTACCGCAGCTCAGGCAGCAGCTTTGGCAGGCTACACCTCCATGCCGCTCTTGGTTGTATCTGACACAAACGAGGATGCAACAAAAGCGATTCCAAGTATCGCAAGTGCGCAAGCAAACAGCGCTCAAAGCACCGCAAACAGCCGTGTTGTTTCCTTCTTCGATGGCTCTAATGCAATTTCTTCCACTGAAAAAGAACGCTTGCAAAAAATAGTTGACGGTGAAAGCGTTGAGCCGCTCACCCAGCCTTCTGTCAAGCGCTTGGCTGGAACTGACCAAGTTCAAACATCCGCTGCAATTTCAACTGAAGGCTTTGAAACGTCAGAAAACGTTGTTGTTGCAAGAAGCGATGACTTCATGGATGCCATGTCTGCCACAGGTCTGGCAGGTGCTTTAAATGCTCCAATTCTATTAACGGACAGGCAGCAACTTTCCGCAGACGCAAAAACAGAAATTGAACGTTTGGGTGCTAAGAATGTCTACATAATTGGCGGAAGCGGCGCTATATTGCAAGAAGTTGAAGAGGCATTAAAAAATGACACTAAAGGCATTGAAAATGTGCAGCGTGTGTATGGTGATGCGGCTTATGACACTGCAGTGGAGTGCGCAAAGAAAATTCTTGAGGTAGACTCAAAAGCAACAACTCGTGCAATTGTTGCCAGTTCTTACACATTTGAGGATGCTCTTTCAATTTCCAGCTTTGCATACAAGTATCATGTTCCAATTTTCTTGCAAACGTTTGGCGATTCTGCAAGCGATCGCACCGTCCCAGAAGCTGCTGTAAGCATGCTAACAGGTGAAGGTGCGCTTGCAAGTGCAACTGTCTATGTGCCAGGCGGCCCTGGTGCTGTGTCGAATGAATCACTTGCTGGGCTTTCTCGTGAAGGCGACACGCTCATTCGCATGTATGAAGGCGAGGATGCCTATGGCACGTCCATTGCAATTGCAAAGCGCATGCTAAGCGATGGCTTGCTTAGTGCATCCACTGTAACATTTGCAAGCGGTGCAAAAGCCCCAGGTGGTGTTGATGCGCTGGCAGGCAGCGCGCTCGCAGGCTTAAAAGGCGGTGTTTTGTTGCTGGTAAACGATGTCGAAAGTTTTGGTGACGTTAATACAAATGCTCTAACAGATGTGCTAAAACCAAATGTCGAAAGTGTTCAAACAGCATACATTTTGGGCGGCACATCGGTTATGCCAGGTTCATTCCTAAATAAAGTAAAGGAAGTTATGGGGCTTTAAGTGCGTGTTTTATTAAATGGGAATTTATCCAGCGCATGTAAAAACCGCCTACAGTATTTATTTTTTGTAGATGTTGCATTTCTAACTTGTAATGGTAATGTGCGCTTACATTATTTAAGCGCAAGCCTAATGAATTT
>CAYVDR010000067.1:1692-7473 GCA_964450625.1 uncultured Senegalimassilia sp. | reverse complement strand
ATTGCCGCGCGAACACTTTTTGCGCAAATGCATGCAAACACAATTTTTATTACGTCAAACACAATAAACGGTGCAATGCCAGTTAGAAAAGCTTGAAGCGGTGTTAGGGCTGATACAAACATTAATTGAACCCAGCCACATGCATACGTTACAAGTAAAAACAAAACGCAAGTGGCAACATCTTTCACAAATGAATTCTGTATTTTTATGCGCTTAAGCAACAGAGCACACACAACACCTAAAACATAACCCCATAAAAAGCCACCAGTTGGCCCTGCTAGCACACCAGCACCGCCACGCATGCTGCTGAAAATTGGCAAGCCAAATGCACCAAGCAAAATGTATAGGCAAATTGCTGCAAGCATTTGCTTAGGCTTTAAAACCAAAAGCATAAATGCAATTGCAAAAATTTGCAGAGTAAACGGCACTGCCCCAATGGGAACAGAAACCCAAGATGAAACAGAAATTAGCGCCACTGCAAGAGCAACAAACACAATGTTTCTTGTTTTCGATTGACCACTTAGTTTTTTTAAATTGTTTTGCATTAAACACCCTTTATAAAAATTCTAACTACCAAATAAAAAAGCATCCTATACCTTAAAAAGCATAGGATGCCTTTTCGCTAGCTTAACTAAAGCACTATTCAAAAGCACTGTTGTAGTCAGCTTTGTAAGCATTGTTGGCAAAGTAGTGCCCTTCATGCAATTTTACAAGCTCACCATACATTTCTGGGTGGCGGTCTTTAAACGTGTAAAGCCCCCAGGTGTTTGTTACCTGGTGCTTTTTGTTTTCAAGTGCAGGCCAACCAACGTTTGCAATTGCAATTCCTTCTTTTTCGCCTTCTGACACTTCAGCCAAAACTTCGCCACGTGCATTAACAACCATGCTGTGGTTTAAAGCGCCAGGGTTGCCAGCATTTGCTGCCACAATTGTAAGGCCGTTGCTCATTGCCTCTGAAATAAGCATTGATTTAAAGAAGCGGTACGTGCCGTCTGTTTCGCATTTTGATTCTTGGAAATCGCGTGGAACGCCTGTTGGCAGCACAAGAATGTCAACACCCTTCACCCCGTAAATGCGATAAATTTCCTCAAAGAACGAGTCGTAGCAAATTGCCATGCCAATGCGCCCGATTTTTGTATCGAACACAGGGAAGTCTTGACCGTTAGAGTTAATTAGCTGCTCACCTGCTGGAAGGTGCACTTTATCGTAGCGGCCAATGTAGCCTTCAGGTCCCACAAGCACTGCTGTGTTGTAATAGATTGTTGGGTCAACTTCACTTCGCCTTCCCATGGACCAAATTACATACACTCCACGCTGTTTTGCCTTAGCAATAATTTTTTGGCAAAGCGGACCTTCTGGCACATACTCGCTAAACTCAACAAGATGCCTTGCAGTTGGCTCATCTGCACTGCCGCGCAAACAATTGTTGTAGTCAACCCTGCCCTTTTCACCAGGAGCAATGCCATCGCCCGTTCCTTCAGGAAATGCAATTAAGTCAACGCCTTTATCGGCAAGCTTGTCAATGAACTCACACACCCGAGTTCCGTTGTCCTTGCCGTTTGGGTGCAAGTCAACGTCCATGCCAACGGCAGCAACCTTAACGTCTTTTGTGTTTGAAAAGTCTACCTTTTTGTTCATAGCCATTCTAATTCCTTTCGTTGTAAAAAAGGAGCGTAAACGAAAGTTGTTTACGCTCTTTGCTAAAAAATTGTTTATGCTTTGTAAGTTGTTATGCCGTCGCGAATTGTTTCAACAACTTTGCACGTGTGAATTTCTTCGGTGGGAATGTCAAACAGGTTTTTGTCAACAACCACCAAGTCTGCCAGTTTGCCAACTTCAATGGAACCAAGTTTGTCCTCCATGCGCACTTGCCATGCGTTGTTAATGGTGAACGATTCAATTGACTCTTCAAGTGATGGTGCTTCACAATAATCAGCAGGTTCTGGGCTGTCGTCGTCAACTAAGCGCCTGCGCATACCAACTTCAATGGACACAAATGGGTCAGGCTTGCCATCTGCTACTGGGAAGTCCGAACCTTGGCCATATTTGCAGCCCACATTAAGTAAGCTTTTAATTGGGTATGTAAAGCCCTGAATGTTCACACCAAAATATTCTTTATACTGCTCATTTGAGCAATAATGCCAAGCGCCTGTTGAGTTTATGAACACGCCAAGCTTGCCCGCACGCTCAATTGCGCCAGGGCCCCAGCATTGACTGTGAGAGATAGCAATGCGTGTGTCATCGTGCCCGGCGTCGCGAACAGCCTCGGCCATGTCTAGTGCTACAGCGTTTGTGGCATCTCCAATTGCATGCATGTTTAAATCGTAACCTGCCTCGGCTACCAAAAGGCCAATTTTCTTTGCCGTTTCAGAGTCGAAGTTGGGTTTAGCTTGCACACCGTTGTCGTATGGCTTAATCATAGCAGCACTGCGAGCTTCTATAACACCGTCGCCTAAAATTTTGAAGTACCTAAAGCCCACGCGGTCGGTGTTCATTAGATTGTCTGCCACAGAAGCTGCACCTTCAAGGCAACCTTCAAGGTCATGGATGTTTGTTGCCAAGTAATAGCCGCCAAACAAGCGCTGCACGAATTCGTCGCTGTTTAAGAAGTCAACGAAATTTTGGTCAAGCGAATCAACCACAAACGAAAACACGCCGCAATCGCAAAACGTGGTGTAGCCCATTGTTGCAAATTCATTAGCCAAAGCTGAAATGTTTTCAATAAGCTTTGAAGCGGGGAAATAGTTTGCACCTTTTGCAACCTGAATATAGCAGCTTTCAATGCACCTGCCAGTTGGGTTGCCCTCTTCGTCACGCACAAAGTAGTTGCTGCCAGGGGTGATGTCTGGCGTGTTTTTGTCGATGCCTGCAACTTCAAAAGCCTTGTGGTTGCACCACGCGCCGTGGCACGACGATGAAACCAAAAGCAATGGCTTATCCGCACAAATTGCGTCTAAATCGTCAGCCAAAGCAGGTGTTGAAGCAAAAATGTAATCGGCAAAGCCTTGCCCAAAGTATGTTTCATTGTCTGGGTTAGCTTCAACAAAAGCGCGCACTGTGTCCAAAATTTCTTCTTTTGTTTTGCAACTGGCAAGCTGAGCACCAGAAGCAAAAGCAGCACTCATAAGTGGGTGAATGTGCCCGTCAATGAAACCTGGCATCATCATTTTGCCTGACAGGTCGCAAACCTCGGTGTTTGCGTCTGCCAGTTTTAAAGCCTCATCGTTTGTGCCAACAAAAACAATTTTGTTGCCTTCTAAGGCTATTGCCTCTGCCCACGGTTGTTGTTTGTTCACAGTGTAAATTTTGCCATTGTGAAAAACCCTTGTTGCCGCCATAAAAGCCTCCTTTGTTTAGGCGTTTGTAACACTTAAAAGCATGTTACCAAGAAAAAAAGTTTTTGCAAGATTCAGACTAAATTAACCCTGCTTAAAGCACTTTTTCATTCTTGCAGAAAACAAATGCAAACGTTTTTTTCAAGCATGAATTTACCTAAAAAAAAGACCGCTTGTAAAAGCGGCCTTTAATGATGTAAATTTTTCTTTTAACCAAGCTTTTTTAAGCTGTGTAAACTTCTTTTCCCTCAAAGTAGACTGACTGAACTTCGCCTTCGTGAATTTTATCAAGCGCACAACTTGTTACATCTTTGTTTATTAGCAAGAAATCGGCATATTTACCAGTCTCAATGGAACCACGCTCGTTTTGGATTTTTAGCTGTTTTGCACCATTGATTGTCATGATGTCCATGGCATCCTCAATGCTAACACGCTCACTTGAGTCAAGCTGCCACACGTTCATGTCGGGGCGAGTGTCGTTTACAGCAACTTCCATGATACCGCAAACCGTAACAGGTGCGCCGCTTGCAGCAGGAACATCCGTTGAAGACGAAACGTTAACACCAGCATCAATTAGCGAGCGAATGGGATATCCTGCTTTAGCAGTTTTTTCTAAAAGTTCAACTGCTTGGGCTTCTTCATCGGTGCTAATGCTAATTTGGTCAGAAATTTTGTTTACTGCTTCCTGGCTGTTTAGAACCCTCCAGTTAATGTTTTCTGCAGCATAAATGTTGTGCTGCCCCATTTTCTTCTTTGAGTCTTCAGTGATGTTGCGGCCGTGGCAAATGCCGTTGTAAATATTGCCTGTTGCCGCACTTTCAGCATTTATGCAAGCGTTAACAACTTGCTCGGTTGCAGCGTCGCCTTGGGAATGCACATGAATGGACAAACCCTTCATGTTAGCGTTTTTTGTTATGTCGTTTATAACGCCATCTTGCCAAACTTGCGTGCCGTAAGTGCCATCGCCATAGCCTTCCTTAAGCCAACCAGAGCCACCTTCAACAGATTCGCCGTCGGCAAACAACTTAATTATGTCGTACTTTAGGTGAGTAGTTGGGTATTTCTTCATGTACTCTTCTGCCTTTGCAAGTTCCTCTTGCCAATTGTCGAACGAGTCAATTTTATGCGAGCCGCTTGCAATAATTGTAAGGCCGTGCTGTTTGTCGTATTCACTTAAGCAGTTGACAAGCTGGCTGTCAAAGTAGTTAAGCCAGCCGTCCTGATAATAAGTGTAGCCATAAGAGTGAAGCGTCTTTTCCATGGACTCACAAATGCCAGCATAATCGGATTCTTTGACAAATGGCTTAGTTGCAACAGCCTTCTTCAAAACATAGTTAAATGCTAAATCTTCGCATAGCCCTGAAAGCTGTCCGCTTTCTGTTTTATGAAACGTGCCACCGTCAACTGTTGTGGATGTTGTAACGCCAGCTTCCTCAAACGCTTTAGTGTTGCAGAATGCATTGTGCCCTGAATTGTCAACAATAACCATAATTTTATCGGCACAAATGGCGTCAAGTTGCGTGCGCATTTCAATTTTTGTTTTCGTTTCAAGCATGGCAACATTATCCCAACCAAATGTGTAGTAAAACGTGTTGCTTGGGTTGTCTTGGACGTATTTCTTAACGTTAGCAAGAATTTCTTGCTCTGTGGTGCCTGTCACAGCAACGTTTAAGTATGTAAGCATGCCCTGACCTGCGTAGTGGCCGTGACCTTCGGTGGCACCTGCCATAACAAGACCTTTGTTTCTGTAGTCAACAACTTTTGTAGTGCCGTCTTTTACAAATTCTTTCACGCCGTCTTCTGTGCCTACATACAGATATTTGCCGTCTTTTACAGCAAGCGCTTCGGCATAATCACGGTTTTGGTTTGATGTGTAAATTTTGCCGTAAACAACAGTGTCTGCCACAGCCGATGTGGACTGTGATGTGGAGCTTGAGTCTGTGTTAGATGAGCAGCCTGCAAGCCCGCCAAGTGCCACACTTGCGCACCCAATGGAAGCAACTTTAGCGAACTTTCTTCTTGTAATGTCTTTCATAATTAAGCATTTCCTTTCAAAAAAAACAGTGAAAATTTTACAACTTAAACACAGCGTACTTTGTGAATGCATATTAATAAGCCAAACCACACGTTTGTGAAGTTTGGCTTATCTTTAAACAATTTTATACTAAAGCTTGAATTAGCCTGAGTAAACTTCTTTGCCCTCGAAGTAAACGTTAACAACATTGCCTTCGTGAATTTTACTGGCTTCACATGTTGTAATGTCTTTGTCAAGCAAAACAAAATCGGCATATTTGCCAGTTTCAATTGAACCGCGCTCGTTTTCGCACATAAGCTGTTTTGCACCGTTTATGGTCATGATGTTTAGTGCCTCTTCAACAGACACTTTTTCGCTTTCATCAAGCTGCCAAACGTCCATGTCTGGGCGTGTGCCGTTAACAGCCACCTC
>CAYVDR010000067.1:0-1592 GCA_964450625.1 uncultured Senegalimassilia sp. | reverse complement strand
CTAATTAGCGAGCGCCAATTAATATTAATTGAAGCGTAAATGTTATGCTGCCCCATTTTTTGCTTTGAGTCGTCGCTTATGTTGCGCCCGTGGCAAATGCCGTTGTAAATGCCGTCTTTCTTAACACTTTCTGCATTAATGAAAGCCCCAACAACTTGTTCAGTTGCAGCGTCACCTTGCGAGTGAACATGAATTGAAATGCCCTTTTCATTGGCAGTTTTAACAATGTTGTTCATCACATCGGTGTCCCAAACTTGCGTGCCAAAAGTGCCGTCGCCATAGCCTTCTTTAAGCCAACCCGAGCCACTCTCAACAGCTTCGCCATCGGCAAACAACTTAATGACGTTGTACTTTAAGTGCTTTGTTGGATATTTCTTCATGTTGGCTTCTGCGTTGTCTATTTCAGTTTTCCAGTCGTCGTATGAGTCAATCTTATGAGCGGCACTTGCAATAATTGAAAGACCGGTTTTCTCATCGTAAGTTTTTAGGCAATCTGTCATTGAATTGCCAAAGTAATTTATCCAACCATCCTGATAGTAAGTGTAACCATAACTGTGAAGTTTATCTTGCAATATTTTGCAAATTCCGTCATAGTCGCTTTCGGTAAAAATTTCTGAAGTTGCAATTGCCTTTTTTAAAACATAATTATCTGCCATGTCTGTTACAAGACCTGACAGCTCCCCATTTATTTTAACGAACTCGCCACCCACAACTGATGTGTCCTTCGTAACGCCTGCAAGCTCAAAAGCTTTGCTGTTGCAAAATGCGGTGTGTCCTGAGTTGTCGCCAATCATCATTGGCTTGTCCGAGCAAATTTCATCAAGCTTTGGGCGCATATTCATTTGAAACTTTTCAGTGTTTAGTGCCACATTGTCCCACCCAAATGTGAAGTAAACTTTTTTGTTCGGGTTTTCTTGGACATATTTTTTTACGTTTGCAAGAATTTCATCTTCTGTGGTGCCAGCAACAGTTAACTTTGTGTGTTCAAACACGCCATCCATGACATAGTGCCCGTGGCCTTCCGTAGCCCCTGCCATAACAAGACCTTTGTTTCTGTGGTCAACAATTTTTGTTGTGCCATCTTTAATGAAGTCCTTCACGCCATCCTCTGTGCCCACATACAAGTATTTGCCATCCTTTACAGCGAGTGCTTGCGCGTATTCGCTTTTAGTATTTGATGTGTAAATTTTGCCGTAAACCACAGTGTCTGCCACAGCGGATGTGGGTGTTGTAGCAGTCGAACAACCTGCAAGACCACCAAGTGCCACACTTGCGCAACCAACAGAAGCAACTTGAACGAACTTTCTTCTTGAAATTTTTGACATTGTTAAACCAAAACCTTTCTAAAAAATTAAATTTGGTTACTAAAAATTTCTTGCCTCGTAAAAAAAGCAATGGGAATTGTACTTTAGTAACAATTATGCTAAGAACACTTTTGTGGCGGTTCATTAAAAATGTTTAAGGCTTTGTTTATGAATAACATGAAGCCATATTAAGCGCATTTGCAAAGCAGCAATGTAATTTATATTTTTCCATGAAATAATTAGTAAAATTCTTGCAAAAGTTAACTGTAGCAAAGGATTTTAGATGAC
>CAYVDR010000066.1:3513-7530 GCA_964450625.1 uncultured Senegalimassilia sp. | reverse complement strand
TGCCGCAAACATTGGAAGGCAAAACATTTGTTATAACTGGCACGCTTGTGCAAAGCGGCATGTCTCGCAATGCTGCAGCCGACGAACTTAAAGCGCGTGGGGCAAAAGTAAGCGGCAGCGTGTCAAAGAAAACCAGCTATTTAATTGCAGGCGAAAACTGTGGCAGCAAGCTTGACAAGGCTAAAAACTTGGGCGTTAGCGTGCTTGATGAAGCTGCGCTTTTGCAAATTATTGAAACTAATGAGCTTCCAAATTAAGTGTTAATTAAACAAGGTTTAACGAGGTTAAATATGACTAGAATGAAGTTTGCAAACATAATTTTTGAAAACACCCCGCTAAAGAAAAAGTGCCCCAATCTCTATTGCAAAAGCGCAGCGCACCCCAGCTTTGATGCAACAACAAACAACTGGGTTTTGGAAGCTGGCACATACGATTTCACAACCTATTTCAATTCCCTGCCTGTGGAAAAATTGCGCCGCTACACCACTTTTACTGGCGCTTATTTGCATTTGGAAGTGAAAGGGGCAGCTTTAAGTTTTGTACAAACTGCAGCGTGTGCTAGCAGCAAAAGCCCCCGCGCGCTTGAAGGCACGCGCGTTAAGCTTTGCGGCGCAACAGAGCGGTTCCAAGAAGTTGATATTAAACTTCACATAGAAGATACGGACGTTTTAGCAGGCTTTATTCTGGAAACTAACGGGGCTGCGCAGCTTGGCAATTGCTACTACACTTTGGAAGTTGATGGGAACTTGCGAAATGTTGACCTTTGCCTTTGCACAACAACTTACAAAAAGGAAGAATACATAAAGCGCAACATTGAACTTGTAAAGCAAGAAATTCTAGGTTGCACAGAGCCAATTTCAAACCATTTCACAATGCATGTTGTTGACAATGGCTCAACGCTAAATGTTGGCGAACTTCAAAGCGAGGGCGTGCACATTCATCCGAATAAAAATGTGGGTGGTGCAGGTGGTTTTGCCTATGGCATGCTGCTTGCAAGCGGCCAGGCGGGGTGCACGCACGTTTTGCTAATGGACGACGATGTTGTTGTCTCGCCCGAAAGCATTAAGCGCACGTTTAACATTTTGCGCATTGTGAACAGCGAATATGAAGGTGCGTTCATTAGCGGGGCTATGCTTGTTGCGCAAAACCCCAGCGTGCTTTGGGAAGATGCTGGCTACATAAATGCCGAAGGTGGTTGCACTTCAATATATGGCCAGCTTGAGCCAGAAGAAAAGTACAACATGACTAACTTTTCCAACATGGTAAAAACAGCAAACTTTAAACCGCCTGCAAAAATTAGAACCTCACAGCGCTATGCTGCGTGGTGGTATTGCTGCATTCCAATTAAATATGTGCGTGACAAGGGTTTGCCGCTGCCAGTGTTTATGCGCCTAGACGACGCCGAATACGGTTGCCGTTGCACGCCAGGTTTCATTACTATGAACGGCATTTGCGTGTGGCACGACAGCTTTGAAGGCCGCTACAACCCGGTGGCAGAGCGCTACCTTTCGGTGCGCAACGGCTTTATTGCAAGTTTTACAACGGGCTTTGCGCCAAAGGCGAATTTCCTAAAAATGCTGGATTACATTATTCACCTTGAACTTCGCAAGTTTTGTTATGCAAGTGCAAGTTTGGCACTTGATGGCTTTGAGGATTTCTTGGCAGGGCCTGCCCATTACAGCAAGCCTGGGTTTGCCGAGGCAGCGTTTAAGCAGGCGGGCAGGCGTGCAGAAACGCTGGTGCCATATGCACAGCTTGAAGCGCAAGCAAAAGAGGTTGGCATTGAAGGTTTGAAGCTTAATAGCATAACGGAGAAAGACATCAAGTACACCGACAACCGCAGCATTGCTGAACGTGTGCTTGACCGCGCCACCAATAACTTTCAAAGCTTTGTTGTGCGAGAAGGCAGTGGCTGCGCGCTTGTGTCAATTGATGGCTGGGCGTATGCGAATGCCGAAGTGCGTGATAAGAAATATATCATTGCACTTGACACAAACAAAAAGCGTGGTGTTTTAAGAGTTCGCAATAAACAGAAATATGATGAGATAATGAAACGCTACAATGAGGATTTAGCGTATTTCAAAGCCAATAAAGACAAACTTAAGGCTGATTATTTAAAAAGTGCAAACACAATAACGTCCGTACAATTTTGGAAAGACTACTTGGGAATTTAAGTGTCAAATTACAACAACAAACAAAACGACCCGTTTGAACCTGGGCAATCTACGCCTGAGTTCCAACAATACGCACGTGCAAACTATGCTGCACATGCTCGCAACCCGCAACGCCAAGCACACACACAACAGCAACAGCAGCGCCAAGTTCAGCCTTCAAGGCAGCACGCACGGCGCAACACGCAACAAGCTGCTGCAAATTGGGGCGACGTTGGCAAGCTAACAGCAGGCGACAAAGCCAAGCGCATGTTAGGCATTGTGCTTTGTGTTGTGCTTGCAATTTTAATTGAAGTGTTTGGGTTTAACTTTCGCTACTTCAGTAGCATGGGGGCGCAAAGCGCAGGCACTTACTACATAAACGGCACGTCTGCCGAAAGTGCAGGCGCATTAACGCTGGATTCTACGAACAACTCGTTTGAGATAACGGGGCTAAATTCCACCATTGTAAACATTCACTTTACGCCAACTTTTACCGACACCCAAACCGTGTCTAAGCTGGTGGACAAAAAAGTTAAAGTGGTAATGCAGCTAAAAGACGAGGGCAACCAAAATTACTACCAGCTTCCAAGCGTTAGCGTTGACCCAACAAACAACTCAAGCACATACATTAACCTTGAACCTGCTGGCAAGTGCTATTCAATTAAAGTGCAACTTACAAACCTTGCCGACACAGGTCCTGTTCAAGTTAGTGGCATTAGCTTAAACCAAGCGGTTCCGCTTGACATCAACCCAGTTAGGATTGCCTACATTCTTCTTGTGCTACTGGCACTTTTTGCGCTGCGCCCGCAATCCATTTTGTACAGCAAGCGCTTCGATGGCAGAATTAGCCGCCACGGGTTAATCATTGGCATTTTGCTTATTGTGCAGTTCGTGGCAATTTTTATTCTGGTTATGTCAAACACGCACTACAGCACCATTGTTCACACATCCACCACCGAACATTACTTCCAGTATCAAAAGCTGGCTCAAGCACTGCTTCAGGGGCATTTTTACCTAAACGATGTGCCAAGCGATGCCCTGCAAGCCATGACAAACCCCTATGACACTACGGCACGTGAAAGTGCAAGCGTGCCCTACCTTTGGGACCACGCTTACTACCACGGCAAATACTATGTGTACTTTGGCATTTTGCCGTGCTTAATTTTCTACCTGCCATGGCTTTTGGTCACAGGCACTGGCTTTCCAACGTGGCTTGGCATTGCCATTTGCACGTGCGTTTATGCAGCGGGGCTTGTGTTTTTGCTCTCGCGCATTGTGCGCCGCTGGTTTCCAAACACGTCGCTTGGCGTGTTCATTGTGCTTGACATAATGTTGTTTATTGCTGGTGGCGGGCTTATTTTGGCACGCACGCCTTCAATGTATTACATGCCAGAAGCGCTTGGGCTTGCACTAATTTCGTGGGGGCTTGGGCTTTGGATTGCTGGCACGTCAGATGGCTACATTCAGCGAGGCAAAGTTGTGCTTGGCTCGCTGCTAATTGCGCTTACAATTGCTGCGCGCCCACAAATGACACTTGCAGCTGTGTTTGGGCTTGTGCTGTTCTTGCCGCACCTAAAGCAAGCACGGGGTAACCCTGCGCAAAAGCGTGCGTGTATTCGCATTTTCATTGCAGCACTAATTCCGTTTGTTATTGTTATTGTTGCTGTGATGTACTACAATGCTGCAAGGTTTTCTGGTCCCTTCGACTTTGGGGCAAACTACAACCTTACAACAAACGACATGACGCACCGTGGTTTTCACTTCGACAGAATTCCGTTTGGTCTCTATTCATACCTGTTCCAGCCACCAGTTTTGGGAAGCCAATTCCCATTCTTGCAGCAAACATACATGAACCCATCGTACC
>CAYVDR010000066.1:0-3413 GCA_964450625.1 uncultured Senegalimassilia sp. | reverse complement strand
GTTTTGGGAAGCCAATTCCCATTCTTGCAGCAAACATACATGAACCCATCGTACCAAGGGGTTACAATTTACGAGCCCATGTTTGGCGGCTACTTCTTCTTGTATCCAATGACCATGGTTTTGCTGGCTTACGTGCGTGTGCGCAAGGAACTTGCACACGTGGGCTTAAAGCCGTTCTTCATTGTGGCGGTTTTGCTTGGGTTTGCGCTGTGCATCTTCGACTTGCAAGGGGCTGGCATTTTAATGCGCTACATGTCCGACTTTGGGCTTTACTTTGCACTGGCAGCGGCATTCGTGTTTCTGCAACTTTTGCAAGTGCGTTCAAGCGCACCGCTTTCAGCTGGGTTTACAAGCATGCTAAACCGCGTTGCACCTAACGCGAACGTGCGGGGCGCACAAGGGGCACACGGCACGCATGCAAACACCCAAGGTTCAGGCGAGGTTGTTTCGGTTTACCGCATTTCGCTTTACTTCATGTTCATAACGCTTGTTGTTATGGTTGCAGCAAACTCGCTTTTGTGGACAGCCTACGGGGTTTATTAATTAGCACGTTAACTTAAAGGCACGTTTTGCGTTCACCGTGCTTGTTTAATTTAGCATTGGCGAGCGCAGAACGTGCTTGTGGCTAACGCTGGCAATTAACCACCAGCTTTCTAACAATTAACAATTGTGAATTTCTTGGCATAAACAAGCATTCACTTTTACGTAAAACTATAATTTCCGAAGTTTGCAACGCGTATATGAAATTAAATCGCACTCTAGCGCGCTGCGAGCAGTTTTATTGTCAGCTAAAAGGAGTTGCGTTGATAGATCAGTTTTTCTCGGAAATTTCTTTCGTAGACATCTTCAACTTTTGCGTATTTCTAGCCTTCACAATTTGTTACACCTACCAATTTTATTACGTTTTTGTCGCACTAACGCGCAAGCCAAAAAAGCTAAAAGCTAAAAAGAATCACCGCTATGCTGTTGTTATTAGTGCACGCAACGAAAGCACTGTTATAGGGCAGCTAATTCACTCAATTAAAGTGCAAAATTACCCACAAGAGCTAATTGACGTTTTTGTTGTGGCCGACAATTGCACCGACAACACAGCACAAGTTGCCCGCGATGCAGGCGCTACTGTTTTTGTGCGTAACAATAAAGAACAAGTTGGCAAGGGCTATGCGCTTGACTTTGGGTTTTCGGTTCTTTTAAGCCAATATGCCGACCGCGGTCATGAAGCATACTTTGTGTTCGATGCCGACAACGTGTTAGACGTTAACTACTTCCGTGAAATGAATAAAACGTTTGACAACGGCGCTGTTGCATCCACCAGTTACCGCAATTCAAAAAATTACGACAGCAATTGGATTTCTGCAGGCTATGCCGTGTGGTTCTTGCGCGAGGCAAAGTTTTTAAACCAGGCTCGCTTAACGCTTAACACAAGCTGTGCTGTTTCAGGTACTGGCTTTTACATTGCTGCTGACATTATCAAGCGCAATGGCGGTTGGAAGTGGCATTTGCTCACTGAAGACATTGAGTTTTCAACAAATGCAATTTTGGAAGGCGAGCGCATAAGCTACACGCCGACAGCTGTTTTATACGACGAACAGCCTTTAACGTTCAGGGATTCCTGGAATCAACGCTTCCGCTGGGCAAAAGGTTTCTACCAGGTGTTTTGGCACTACGGCGCACGCCTTGCAAAAGGCATTTTCACAAACCCAAGGGGCAGCCGCTTTGCTTGCTACGACATGCTAATGACAATTTCTCCTGGCATGCTGCTGACCATTGTTTCTGTCCTGTTTAACGGCATAATTATTGCCCTTGCCGCTGCAGGCGTAATGTCAACAGGCATTATGGTTGCATCGTGCGTGTCTTCCATTTGTTTTTGCTTGCTCAACTATTTCATTTTCATGTTCGTGTTTGGTGTGCTCACCACATTCGTTGAGTGGGATTCCATTCGCTCGAAAGCCTCGAACAAAATTCGCTACATGTTTACGTTCCCATTTTTCATGCTAACCTATGTGCCAATTGCTCTTGTTGCACTTGTTAAAAAAGGCAACTGGAAGCCAATTGCACATTCCATCAACGTTGACGTTAAGGAGTTCAGCAGAAGTGACACCGCTGCAAAAGAACGCATCGTGTAGGCGTGCATTCTTAAAAGTTACTCTTGGTCATGTTGCAAGGGTTGGTTTAAAGGTGCGCCAGCCCTGTTTTTTAACAACTTCAATGCGAAGAATGTGTGCATAACAAATTTCTGTGCTATGGTGTAAACCAACTTTGAAGCATAAACAAACTTTAAACGTACAACATGCAAAAAGGGTGGTAGCCTTTGAAAAAGAATACGCGCATTTTATCTTTTAGCGAAGCAAAAAAGCATGGGCATGCTAATTCATTTCATGCGGGCAGCGCTGCGTATTCAAACCAAGTGCAGCAAGCAAACAACAAAGGTTACGTAAAACCTCGCTCATCACTAATGATGTACCTTTCCCAGGACGATTTTAAAACGCCTCACACCGTCAAAGACCCTGCATGGCTTAACAACCTTAGTAAGGCTAGCAGCAAAAGTCCCGTTAAGGTTAGCCCGCGCAGGCAGCCTGTACAAATTGCGGGCACCCACGCTGAAGCGGCTTCGCAAACAGCATTACGTCAGGCAAGCAGTCAGCTAAGCACAATTTCTAATGCTAAAGTTAATCCACAGGCAGCAGAACATAACATACAACAAAAATCAAGCAGTGCTGCTGGAAACAAGCAAGCAGGTTCTAACAAAAAAATAACTCGTGCGCAAAGGCGTCAGGCACGCAAGAAAGCTAAGGCAAAACAAAAGGCTGAAAAGGCGTTTAATGCACAATTTGGTGGTGCTGAGAGCCAATCAAAACCCGCGTCGCGGGCAGCTGTTTACACGGGCAAGCTTGGTGCACAACAAAAGCGCGCTCAGCGCATGCAAGAAGGCAAAAAACCCAGTGTGCCTGTTGTGGTAGCTCCTTTTGCTTTTATTGCGGGGCTGCTTAAAAATGTAAAGCTTAACAAGCGCATTTTGTACCCATGCGCCGTTGTTTGTTTGTGCTTGGTTGCAACTGTTGCTACTCTTTATCAGCCTGCAAAAACTTATTACACGTCCATTCGCGATTACACTAAGCTTGAACAGGAATATGAAGCAATTCAAAACCGCAATGCAACAATGCAGCAAAATGTTAGTTCACTTCAAACGGTTGCAGGTGTGCAAGCTCGTGCACATGAGCAGCTTGGTTGGGTGCAGGAGGGCGAAAGCTCGGCTAATGTACGCGGGCTTAACCTTGAAGAGGAAGAGGCAGCATCTAGTGTTGTTGCTAATGTTGCACCAGACGATTTTACAGCAACGGAAACTTGGTACTCGCCAGTTTTAGACGTTGTGTTTGGTTATAAATAATTTCATTAATAAGAAAGCTCGCAAA
>CAYVDR010000065.1:0-7537 GCA_964450625.1 uncultured Senegalimassilia sp. | reverse complement strand
TCTGGGCGAAATTATAGCGTTAATCGCAAGTTAACGGGGGTGTTCTTGCAAAAATTTAAAAAACAACCCCCTTAACTTAAGATTAAGTAAAAATTGGGAAGCAGCACAGCCATTATTTTTTCTCTTTCTTGTCCATATGCATTTTTGCAGTCATTGAGCCTGTTCCGTCATTCATTTCAGGTATGGTAATTTGTTCTATGTCATTAAAATTAATTAGCATGTTTTGCCCCTATGCTCGCATTTTTCTAGTACGTTCAATTTACCGTTACGTTACCCATTTTAGAACCCCTTACTGTGCTTTAGTTGTTAATGCTTGACAGCAACAATCTTTATTTCTTATCTGCCTTCTGATCCAGCATTTTAATAGAATCTAGATAATCCCGTTCAACGGCACTAAGTGTTCTTGCTTTATATTTTCGATACTCTGTTGTTGCTTTTTCTACTGCCTGTTTATGCGAAATGCTGCCATTTCCACTCAAAAGTTGTTCTCCGCTCATAGTCAATATCCTGTCCAGATGCTCTGCCCAATCATGCATGGTCATGGCCTGTTCTCGCTCTGCCTGACGTTCTGCAAAGTCCAGATATCCAGATACAAGCTGTCCCATAGTACGAAGCTCCTTTTTATTGAGGTAATTTTTTGCAATTACCGCTTCTTTCAGCGTAGGTTGGTTACCTGTAAAGCTGGTCAGCCCCATGAACTCTTTCTCAGCATCGGCTCGCGAATAGATGACCTCTGCTGCAGTCTGCCCATGGATGGCAAAGTGAATCTTATTCTGGACTTTTTTGAAAAACTCAATAGAGATATCTGCATGGGGGTTATAGTCGATGCTTGTGGCATAGATTTCCAGTACCTGACGATAGAATACTTTCTCCGATGCACGAATATCGCGGATACGATCCAACAGTTCCTTAAAGTAACTGCCACCGCCAAGATTTTTTAATCTTTCATCATCCAGAGCAAAGCCCTTGCGCATATATTCTTTTAAGATTCCGGCTGCCCAAATACGAAATTGAGTACCCCGCTTAGATTTCACACGATAACCAACAGAGATGATAACGTCCAAGTTGTAATAATTTACGTTATATACTTTGCCATCTGCAGCAGTGTAGGCAAATTTTGCCCACACTGATTTCTTTTGGAGTTCCCCTTCTTTAAAAATATTTCTAACATGCTTTCCAATCACACTGCGATCTCGCTGAAACAACTCAGCCATCTGGTCGATGGACAGCCATACAGTATCACCATCAAAGGTCGTTTCAATCTTGGTCAATCCGTCATCCGTAGTGTAGATGATAATATCAGACTGTTTGATACCCATGTTGTTCTCAAGCACAACAATTACCCCTATCTCTTTTTAATTGTTGAAGCAGCCTGCTCCAGTTCATAAAATGCCTAAGCAACCATTTACGGTTATTTATCCCGCACCTTAACCATCAACACAACGTTTTCAACATGGTTTGTGTGCGGGAACATGTCTACGGGCTGGATGGCTTCAATTTTGTAGCCTGCGCTCGTGAGCACTTTAACGTCACGCACTTGCGTTTTAGGGTTGCAGCTTATGTAGACTATGCGGGCGGGCTTAAAGCTTAAGGCAGCTTGCAAAAACTTGGGCGAGCTGCCAGCACGTGGGGGGTCTAGCATAAGCACTGTTTCGTTTGGGTTTATTGCACCGCGCTCAAGTGCACGAATTGCTGCCTTTTGCGCCTGTTGCGTGCTTTCATGCCCTGCTAGTGCAAGCATAAACTCCCCAGCATCACACGTAGCAAACGTTGCATTTTCAATGCCGTTGTGCTTTGCGTTTTCGCGGGCATCTTTAATGGCACTGGCCACGCAATCAACACCTATAACGCGCGAGGCGCCAAGTTTTGCGGCAACAAGCCCTATTGTTCCTGTTCCGCAATAGGCATCAATTACAACTGGGTTAGCCATGGCATTAGTGCTTGCAGTTGCTTGTTTGTGGGCTGCAGTGCTTTCAGCGCAATTGTTGTTGGCTTGCCCGTGTTTTGCCCCGCTGCCGCAAAGTGCAAAGCCAACAGCGGTGTTGTAGAGCACTTCGGTTTGTGCGCAGTTCACCTGATAAAAGCTTGTGCTGCTTATGCGAAAACTAAGGCTGCAAAGTGTGTCCAAAATAAACCCTGGGCCATACAAAACTCGTTCTTTTTGCCCTAAAATCACATTGGTGTTTCTGGTGTTTACGTTTTGCACGATGGTTGTAATGAAGGGGCACAGCTTAATAAGCTGCCTGCAGAACTGCTTAGACGACGCAAATTCGTTTTTGTTTGTTACAAGCGTGACCAAAACCTCATTCGTGTTTTGCGCAATGCGCACAACAACGTGGCGCATAAAACCTGTGTTGGCGTCCTCGTTGTAGGGCTCAACGCCATACTTGCCCATAAGCGTGCGAATGGCACGAACAACCGCCTTGCCACGTTCATGCTCTATTACGCAGCTGTCGGTGTTTATGATTTTGTGGCTGTGCGCAGCATACATGCCGCTTAGAACTTTGTACGGCAGGCTGCGTTTGCTCCTCTTTGCTTTTTGTTTTGCTTTAGCGCTGCTAACACCTTTTACTGCCCTGACGTGTTGGTTTTCTTTTTGGTTCGTGGGAAGTTTTTTGCCAGGTGCAAACGGGCTTGTAACTTTGTTGCGGTAGCCGTAAGGGTGTTCCATCCCTAAAATGGGCAGCACGCACGGCGCACCTTCAACTTCTGAAAAAAGCTCTTGAATTTCTG
This sequence comes from uncultured Senegalimassilia sp., assembly GCA_964450625.1. Taxonomy (GTDB): domain Bacteria; phylum Actinomycetota; class Coriobacteriia; order Coriobacteriales; family Eggerthellaceae; genus Senegalimassilia. Next base: position 4,804 of record CAYVDR010000065.1, on the reverse strand, counting down.
CAGTTTTCTGTTTAAGTTGAGCGCAATAAGGCACTTCGATGTTTTGACATGCCCCGCATTTGTTGTTGACCTTACATGTTTTTGGGCTTGTTTGTTCCACTTTGAACTGCAGGTGTGATGTTGTGTTTATTCTTTAGGTAGCTTTTCATTCAGCTTTTCAACGGACTGCTCTAACACATTCAGTTTTGCCTCTGTTTTCTTCAGTTGGAAAAACGACACAAACACAAACACTAGCAGCGAAAACCAAACCAGCGCATAAGCTGCAATAATAAAAGGTGCTGATGGAAGAATGGTGCTGTAAATTTCATCGAGTAAACTGTTCATTGCTTAAAGCCTTTCTAGTTCGTCGAATTTGTTTTTCAAAACGTCCATGCGCTGCTGAATTAGCGTTTGCCTAAAGCGAATGCGATAGAGCGCAAAGCCCACGAGTGCAAGCCCTGCCAAGCACACGCAAACGGTAATTGCCATGTCGGGGCTCATGCCGCCCTCGCGCAGCACAACTGGGTGCACGCTGGATGGAATGAGGCGGGTTACCAAAAAGCAAATTGGCACGTCCACCGTGGCAATTATGGCAATAACGGCAGCGAATGCGCTGCGTGTTTGGGGAACATCAACAGATGCACGCAGCACAAAATAGGAGATTATGATTAGCATTAAAATTAGGTAGGTTGTAAGGCGTGGCTCCCAAGTCCACCAAACGCCCCATTCAAAGCGAGTCCACAAAACACCTGTTATCATGGTCATTACAACAAACAGCAGTGCAATTTCCATTGCCACTTTTGCGCATGCGTCGAAGCGTTCGTGTTTGCTAGTTAAAAAGCGCACGGAATAGTAGCAAGCAAATAAAAGTGCCACGAACGACACTATTGCGCAAGGCATGTGGAAGTAGAATATTTTTTGCGAAAGCAAAAGCTTTGACGAAATGAACTGCCCGCCAATTAGTTCCGTGCCGTTTACAGAAGCACCGCTAACGGGGCTTGCATACAAAAACGCCAGCAAAAACCCAAGCGTTGAGAGCACTGCACCCAAAAGTAGCGCAAATGGGGCAATTTTGTCGGGCCACTGCCCAGGTTCTGGTACTTTTACGGGCTTAGTATTTTTTGGCATGTTAGACCTTTCACGTTTCTTTGCGCAACTTTAAGCGCTTATAACGAAATCATACAGCACCCAAGAAAGAAGCAGCATTATTACATCATATGCGCCAGCAAGTGCAAGCGAGGCTGTGAACGTGTCCATGAAACCCTGCCCGCCAATTATGACGGCAGCACTTGCACTTGCGCAAGCGTAGAGCAGCGGGAATGCCACAGGCACAAACAGCACTGTTAGCATAACATCTGCCTTTTTGGTGTTTATGGTCATGGATGCAAGCAGTGTGCCAATGCCTGCAATGCCAATTGTGCCAACAAGAAGCACCAGCAAAACAAGCGGGCTGGCATCAGACATGTTTGTGCTTGTTAGAAATAGAAACCAAAACAGTGGCACAGCAATAATTTCAACAGCAAGCAAAAACACAAAGTTCGAAGCGGCTTTCGCAAGAAAAATGACGCTGCGGTCAATTGGAGCTAGCAAAATTCCATCCAGGCAGCCTTGCTGTTTTTCGTTGTTAAACGAACGGTTAAGCCCCATGAGCGATGTGAACACAACAAGCGACCACAAAAGCCCGCTTGAGATGTTTAGCACATCGGTGCCGCTTGCCACTTGCCCAAGCGTGGCACCGAACACTATTAGCACCAAAACCGCATAGATGCCCATGGAACCAAGCATGTCTTTTGTGCGAAATTCTTGTTGGATGTCTTTTTTAAACAGCGTTTTAAACTGCGCAAATGTGCTTGGGGGTTTTATTGCAGTTTGGCCTGCAGCGCTGTTTTGAGTGGTGCTTTCTTGTTGCATTGTTCTACAACCCCGCCTTATGTTTTGCTGGCGCATTAAACATGGCGCAAAGCTGTTTGTAGTCTAGGTTGCTTTTGGTGTTGAAATTTACAACACGCCCACCTTCAAGCAAAAGCGCATGGCTTGCCATTTCAAAGCCTTTTTCCAAGTTGTGGCTAACCATAACAAATGTGCACGCCTGCCTGGCGTTTTGAATTAGGGTGTCAAAAACAGATGCCGCATGCACATCCAAACCAGAATATGGCTCATCTAAAAGCACAATGCTTGGCCTGTGAATGAAGGCACGCGCAATGCTTAGGCGCTGCGTCATGCCACGCGAAAACGTTTTCGCCAAATCAAGGCGGCGGGTTTCGAGTTTTACCGCACGAAGCATTTCAAGCGAGCGCTCATGCGGGTTTGAAACGCCGTAGAGCTTGGCAAAAAACTCCAAGTTTTCCTGCGCCGTTAAATTGGGGTAGACCATTGGGGCATGCGAGATAAGCCCAATGCTTGCACGTGCGGCTTCTGGGTTTTCTTTTATGTCTTCGCCATTTATTTCGATGTTGCCTGCACTTGGGCGCAAAAGTGTTGCAAGCATGCGCAAAAGCGTTGTTTTACCAGCACCGTTTGGGCCAAAAACACAAAGGAATGCCCCACGTGGCAGCTCAAACGACACGTTGTCAACTGCAGCGCGGCTGTCAAACTTTTTTGTGAGGCCACTAACTTTTATGGCAATGTTGTTTTCAGCACTAGCTTTCATGCGCACCTGTTTCTGAGATTGAAGCGTGCTTTTTGGGAGCAAACCTTCCGAATGTTGCTGCACAAATTGCAAGCAACAAAATTGCACTTCCCACCCACACGAAGCTGATTAGAGGGTTTAAGCGCACGTCCATTGAAAGTTCATCGTTGTCGCTAACACCACGGTATGAAACGAATAAGTCCTCGTTTGGCAGCGAAATAACGCTGGCATTTAGCTTTTGTTGCTGTGTGCTGGTGGCAACCTGAACGCTTGGGCTTACCTGGCCAATGTAAGCATCACCCTTGTACGCATCAAACACCACCGTATAAATTACGTTTTTGTTTGAGCTAACCTCTTCAACAGAGCTTGACACAAACTTAAGTGTGTAGTCTTTTATTTGAATGTCGGCAGATGCAGTGTCGGAATCCTCGTCATAGGGAATGTAGGCGGTTTGTTCCGTTACGTACATTGACGAGCCAATTAACCCCACCAGAATTATTGCCATTGCGGTGTGTGCCAAAAAGCCACCAAAGCGTGCAGGTTGTTTTGTTATGGTTGCGAAGAATGCTTTTACAGCCCCTGAGTTTAGTTTCTGTTTTGTGGCGCCAATTGTGCGCCCAAGCATGAACAGCGCATTGAAGAAAAGCAGGCTTGCAACAAGAAAGCCCACCAAGGAAAGGCCATTGTAGTACCATGTGGGGCCTTCACTTGCAAGCTCACTGGCTTCAGTTGTGCCAGCTTCAATTATGCTGTTATAGCTTGGCAGCAGGTTTAGCGCCCAAAATGCTGCAAGTGCAATGAAGAGCACGCAAGCGCAGATTGCAGGCACTTTGGCGTTTTTCAAGAAATTGCCACGTTGTGTTTTGCCCCAAGCCAAAAGCGGGCACACAGCCAAAATTAGAAGGTAGACAATGCCCAACGGTCTTGCAATTGCGTTGTAGGTGCCTGTGCTTACCGTTTGGCCACCGAATGGCAAAAAGCCTGGCAGCGCACTTGAAACTGTTAGGTAGGCAAGCAAAATGGTGAACGCAATTAAGATGACGTTGTTGAAGTAATAGGCGCCTTCTTTCGAAAGCATGTTTTCAATGTTGTCGGTGCCGTTTGCTGCAGGCCCGAAGTTCTTCCAGCGCACAGCAAGCCCCACAACGCCAGCCAAAACGGCAAATGCCATTAGAAGTGAGAAGAAAATCATGGACGTTGCATCGCCACTGAACGCATGCACCGATTGCACAATGCCAGAGCGTGTGATGAATGTGCCAATTATGACGAACAAGAATGTTAAGCACGCACACATAATTGACCAGCGTTTGAATGCACCACGCTGCTTGTACACCGTAAAACTGTGGATTAGCGCCAAGCCTACAAGCCACGAGAACAAGCTGGCGTTTTCAACAGCGTCCCAGCCCCAGTAGCCGCCCCAGCCAAGCACTATGTATGCCCACACGCTGCCAAGTGCAATGCCAATGCTTAGGAAAAGCCACGAAAACAGGGTGTATGTGCTTGCACGCTTAACCCATGTGCTTGTTGCGTCGTTAACTATTAACGCTGCAATTGCATAGGCAAAGGGCACCGTAAGCCCAGCATAGCCAATGAACAGTGTGGGCGGGTGTATGGCCATGGCCCAGTGCTCCAAAAGCGGGTTTAAGCCAAGTGTGCTTGCGGCACTTGTGAGCAGCCCGTTTGATGTGTAGTATTTGCTAGATGTTGCAGTAAACGGCATGTTGTCCGATGAAAACAGCAGCAAGCAAACGAATGCAAAAAGCACCAGCTGCGAAATTGCAATTGCCATGTTGTCAAGGCGCTCGCAGTTTTTTAAGTTGCGCGCAGCAATGGTGCTGTTGAACACGCTTATTAGCCAAGCCCAAAACAGAAGCGAGCCTTCCTTGCCAGCCCAAAGGCCAGACAGCTTATACAGCCAGCCCAAAAAGCCATCCGTTGAAGAATGTTCTTTCAGCACGTATTCAATTGTGTAGTCGCCTGTCATAAAACAGTAGACCAAAAGCCCACAGCAAAATGTGAGTGCGATGCATGTTGTGAATGTGGCAATGTGGCCTGCCCAATTTAGAGTTTGCGAAAGCGATTGCTTTTTAATGCGTGTGCAAACCTCGCCGGCAAAAAGGCACAAGACTGAAACCGAAACTCCTGCAAATGCGATTAAAAGCCCTAATAAACCAAATGTTGACATGAATTATCCTT